>ADZZ01000681.1 GCA_000179315.1 delta proteobacterium NaphS2 | reverse complement strand
AGCGCGTCACAAAAAAACAAAAGAGAAGGCTGAAGAGGGCCGTTGCTCTATGATGTGACAAGCACTTATTTTGAAAGAGAAGCAGGAACCAATCCCTTGGCCAAACGTGGCTACTCCCGAGACCATCGGGGCGATTGCAAACAGGTCTGTGAAGGTAGAACGCTCTGACGGGAAAAAAATTCTTGTTATATACAGAAGCCGTGATCGGGCCAAAAAAGAAAAGGCGATGCATGCTCGCTTTGAGCGACGTATCGAAGAAAGCTTGATCCAGATGGCAAAAAAATTAGAGATTTACAAAACGCAATTTGTAGTGCCGATTTTCTAACTTGCGTTGTATGATTTCAATAGGTTAGGGGATAAATACCCCCATAACTGGCGCGAGTTAGCGTCTGACAAACCAGGGGTCCGGTTCTAACCCTCCTGAATGGTCAGGGTTTCCCGGTATGCGTCGCAGAGTGCTTTCGCCAATGGACCGGCGCCCAGTCTTGCCGTGGTTTTAAGCTCCTCCTGGGTTTTGCAGAGTTTTTCGATGGTTTTGAGCATGGGTTTCAGGCTTTCAATGTATGAGGATGCAGCCACATCCGGATCGTCAAAGTGCCCGACAACCGCATCGGCCGCTAAAATACCGCTTTTTAGAGCGGAACCGATGCCTTCAAAAGTGATGGGCAAAATGAGGCCCGCGGCGTCTCCGGTCAGGAGCACATTTCCATTGGCCGGGTTGAATGCGCCCGATAGGAGGTCATCATGGAGCAAGGCGATGGTGCAGCCGTCCTTCCGGATGGGTTTGCTGCTCGGATCAAACCCATAGGGCGAAAGGCTTTCACCGATCTCCTGTCTAAGTTCCTTGAGGCCTGAGCCCTCGATTAAAAAGACATCCCCTTTGTGATTGACGTTAAACCGCGGACGTGGCAGCTTTTTCGGAAAAAACCAGTGAAAGAAGTCTCTTGGAAGGTCCAGTTGGCCTTGATAGCACTCACGAATGGGCCCTGAAAAACGGACCTTCAAATCCGGAAACAAACACCTTCGAATGACCGATGACGCGCCGTCGGCACCGATCACAAAACGTGCCCTGAGATGCTGGATAGTGCCCTCTTTGTGAAGCTCGATCCGGCAAAAGCCGTCATCCGCGTCCATTCGCGCCACCCGTACCCCGTCTTGCAACACCGCACCGCTTTTGACAGCCCCCTGAACCATGAAGAAATCCAGATCCTTTCGCCAGGAAAAAGGTGTAGGCCATTCCAGATCCTCAATTTCGGGACCCACATAAAAACGGTGCCCCGCAAGCAGCGGCGGATCAGTCAACACGGACCGGGGAATCTTGCCGAATTCTTTCTCGATAATCTCCAGGGCCCACTTCCCCATCACCATTCCCGAGCAAACCTTGTCGCGGGGTAGTTTTTTCTTTTCGACAAGAACGGTTTGGAGTCCCCTATCCGCGCAGCGCTTTGCCGCCGTAGCGCCGCCGGGCCCCGCGCCCACCACAAGGACATCAAAGGTCTGCAACTCTTTCATGGCTCAGCCTCCTCGAATAAAGATTTAAAAATAGGCTTCGATCGCGCTATGGCTATGATCGGGTTTCTTCATCGCCAACGACACTACTACGATCACAGGGCCTCATGAAGCCTCTGGTTGTTGCCCCAACGGTCTTGCCTACTTTGCTAGGGTCATACGCATCCTCCTTCATTCTTTCATAGATGCAGAAATCCTCATCCCTTAATAATTCGGGGTAGCATCATGTGGTGTTGAGGACAGATGGAAACGGGATTCTGATAGGCACAGCCCGCAAACGCCGCAATGTATTTCCTCAGTTCCGGGAACGAGACGATTTCGTCAACATAACCCCTTTTGGCACAGTATACGGGCCTGGAGTTGTCATAATACTGCTGCGCCAGCTCGTTCATCTTGTCGATGACGGGCCCCAGGGGCCGACCGGCATCCTTCTCCTTGACCAGCCTTCGCGCAAAGGATGCGGCGGCGGCCGTTTCCCCGTGCATAACGTAGATCTCCGTAGTCGGCGTGCCAAGGGTAAAGGCATTGTGGTTGTTGCTGGTGGGGCCGCCCATAATGTAATGGGCCGCCGCGGTACCTTTCCTCAGGACGATGCATATCTGGGGCACATCCGTTTGTTCAATGGAGTAAATCAGGGATTGGCCGAGACCCAGGAGTTCCGCCTTTTCGGCAATATCACCGACGTCAATGCCGGAAGTATCCTGAAACCAGACGATGGGAACCCGATCACGGCCGCAAAGGGTGACGAATTCATTCATCTTGATCAGCCCCTGGCGATAAAGCTTTCCGCCGATGCCGGGGTAGGGCGCATATTCAGGATATTTGGCCCCAAGGAATCCCTGGCGATTTCCGATAAACGCCATCAGAAATCCATTGATCTTGGCCAGTCCCGTATAGACTTCGGGGCCGTAATCGGGCCTGAATTCCATGTGTTCGCTGTTGTCAAAGATGCGCGCCATCATTTCATCCAGACTGTAACTTCGCTTCTGGTTGAAGGCCACAATGCTGTTAATGTCTTCCCCTGAATATTTGGGTTCTTTGGGCTCGGCCACCCTGAAAAAGTTGGGATCATAGGCCGGACACATGTCCACATATTTTTTAAGGGCATCCAGGACACCCTCTTCGGTTTCGTAAACTTCCTTGAAGAAGCCCGTTTCATTGAAATGAATGGGAACGCTGCCAGGCGGCACCTCTTTGAAATGACGCGTGGATTCGATCAACTGCTCGGCGCCTTCCTCGTCGAATTTGCCTTTAGGGCTCATGCCGCTGACAATACCGCCGCCGCCCACGGCGATGTTGGCGTCCTTATGGGCCAGCAGGATGGTGGGGCTGATGCCCTGGTATCCGCCGCCTGCCGGGTTGGTGCCGTAGATGCCCGCAAGGACGGGGACGCCCAGCTTCTCAAGCTCCGCATGGCGGAAAAAGGTGGTACCGTTCCCGCGCCGGTTGGCGTAGACTTCCTGCTGTTCAGGTAATTTGACGCCGCTGCAGTTCACGATCCATACCAGAGGAACGTGCAGTCGTTTGGCCATATCCGTGACCCTGAGCTGGTTATCCGCCTGCCCGGAAATCCAGGCACCGGCCATAACCTTGTTGTTAAAACCGATCACCACCACCCATTTTCCATTGATCTTGGCCAGTCCGTCAATGACCCCGGTGGTACCTTCCGCATTGAACTGGGGATCAAATATGGTATGAAGGGGGCACCAGGTGCCCGGATCAATGAGGTATTCAATACGTT
>ADZZ01000682.1 GCA_000179315.1 delta proteobacterium NaphS2 | reverse complement strand
TAAGCAGGCGAAAGCTGGTAGAACTGGAACAATCCTTTGTTCATTGTGGCGCATTAGGTCTTCTGCCGAAACTTTCTTTTCTGGAAATCGATGCTCGGCTTGAGCAGCTCGTTGTTTTGATTAAACGCGCCAGGCCGCATGAACGATCCAACCATGCGTTACGGATTTCTGAAGCGCTTGGGTTTCCCGGAGGGGACCTGGAAATCATTCGTCTGGTTCAACGGTGCCACGGGTATGGGCATCGCATGAAAGAAAAAGATATCCGTTATTTCGAGGAGCTTCAGCATATCCTCAACTCCGCGGCCAGACAAAGGGCGAAGAAAAAAGCGATGCATGATGCGGAAAGTCGGACGAAAAGCTTTCTAAACTTCAATCGAGATCATCTGCAACAACGGATCGAACTGATGAAAGCCCTTTCTCAAATCCCCAAGAAACGGCAGGTTCGACCCGTGCTGACACGCTTCGGAATTTCTCCCAATCGCTTTTATGTGCTTAAAAATCGGTATATGGTTTATGGCGTATGGGGGTTGGTGGATTTGGTACAGCAGGGCCGAACCAGAGAAAAGATTTCCGCCGAACTTGAACTCCAAATCATTGAACAACGGCTCATGGATCCTTCCCTGTCCGCGCCCAAAATGATAAAAAAACTGAACCTGAAATGTTCAACGGCCAATGTTCAAAAAATCTATAAGCGGTGGGGGTTGGCAAAAATAAAAAGCCCTGTTTCTATCCGGGGGGTTCTGTCCGCTCCTGTTCCCGAAAAAGTTGAGAGAAAGGACACGGACCCAAGCCAATCGGTAAAATCACGCATTCCCGATTTGATTGAACAGGCAAGACTCAAGGTGAACCCGTCGTTTGCCCGTTTTGCCAAGGCCCTGTTTCACCGTAAGGTATCCATCAGCAATCCCGGCGCTATTATTGCGGCACCCTTTCTGGATCAATTAGGCGTTGTGGAAGCACTGCACACTTACGGTCCGGAGAACTTCCGGCCAACGGATATCACAAACAATATTATTGTCAATGTGTTGCGCATTATTGCGGGTTCCCAACCATCAATGATTATACC
>ADZZ01000683.1 GCA_000179315.1 delta proteobacterium NaphS2 | reverse complement strand
TTGCGGAGACCTAGCATGATTTCGAAAAAAATCAAGTCTTTTTTCACCAATTTTTTATTTAGACTGCATTTTTTAGAAACATTTTTCTTATACTTCACACCAGAGCGCACACAGGCGCACGACCACCTCTGAAGCTTTCTCAAGTGCAACTTCTGGAATCCATTCGGTTTTTGAGTGAACCCGCATGGCGCCGGCAAATATATTCGGTGTGGGAACACCCATAAAACAGAGCCTGGCGCCGTCCGTGCCGCCACGAATGGGATTTTCGCGAACAGCGACGTCGGCAAGTGCAATGGCTCTTCTGGCTTTATCCACCGCCTCCGGATGCCGATGCAAAACCTCATTCATATTTTTGTACTGATCTTTTGCGTTGATATTGATTTCAAGGCCGCCATAGCGGCGTTCAAATAATTGTGCCAGGTTTTTGAGATAGTCCATTCGCCGCTGGTTAGCGGATTTATCGAAATCCCTGATGATGAGTTTAACCATAGCGCTGTTTTCAGCCCCTTCTATTCGAGTCACATGATAGAATCCCGCACGACCCTCCGTATGTTCAGGCGTTTCCCATTCAGGCAAAGCTGCCACAAAACGAGCCGCTATGGAAGCCGCATTGATCATTTGATCTTTGGCGTAGCCGGGATGAATATTGCGGCCCTTGAAAAGCAGATCCATGCCCCATGCATCAAAGCATTCCGCCTCGATCTCCCCCATCATCCCCCCGTCCATGGTGTATCCGTACTTGCCCACCCGGTTCATTTGGATAAAATCCGTACCGGCACCTATTTCTTCATCGGGAGTAAAAACGATTTTCAGTTCCGGATGGGGCAGTTCGGAAAACGCTTTGAAAGCAGCCAGGGCTGCCATAATCTCGGCGATACCCGCTTTGTCATCGGCGCCCAGAAGGGTCCGCCCGTCACTAAAAATGAGCGTTTCGCCGACAAACTGCAGCAGTTCCCGGGATTCCGCCGTCGTCAGGTGCTTTTTTCCGGAACCGGGAAGCCGAATGTCACCCCCGTCATAATTTCGAATGATGACGGGCCGCACATTGGCGCCCGATTCCGATGACGATGTGTCAAGATGTGCACAAAAGGTAATGGGCGGCCCGACACAACCCGCTCGCCCCGGTAATGTGGCGTACACATAGCAATGAGCGTCCAGTTCAACATCTTCCAGGCCCAGTTCAATGAGTTCTTCTCTCAATATCCTGCCCAGCACCCACTGCCCTTCCGAAGAAGGACTCATTTTGGACTCGGGATCGGATTGCGTGTCAATTCGTACGTATTCGAGGAAACGTTTCGTGGCCTGTTCTCTTAATAAAGCTGTTATCTTTTTATTCATCTTTTATCCAAAACTCCCATGTCGTTAAGGTCGCCAATAATTATTTGCCCGGGATCCGGAAAGAGGTTTTATGGAACGCAGTTCTTGCAGTTCATTATCGTATTCCGTAATGATGCGATCCCATGAAAATCGCTCCATTTCCAAACAAATTCCTTCCATCTTTTCCTCGAAAAGGAGCGTCCCAACAAGTATATGGGCCAGTTTTTCAACCAGCTCTTCCTGGTTCCTGTATAGAAAATCAGAGTGAAAACGCTCCGGAATTATTTCGGGATAGGAGAGCCGGTTCGGCAGCAAAGGGACACAACCGGCACTGATGGCCTCCACCATTGAAATGCCAAAATTTTCCTGCCAGGCATTACTGACGACAACCGTTCCCTGTCTTAACCACGCCTCATAGGCGGCCCTGGACGGCTCATGGCCATAGGCGACAATTTTATCGCCATATCGCTTTCGCGCGACCTCAAATTCTTTCGGCCGGTTCCGGAAATTCTCTCCCAAAAGCGCCAGATTAAAATCAAGGCCCCGTTTCACCATCTCATCAAGGGCCAAAAAAAAGTCCTTGGGGTTTTTATCAAATTCCCACCGATGATTCCAGATGATCAAAGGCGGGTTTGTTTTACCCGTTTGCTCATCCTTTTCTTTTTTCGGGAGGGTGCATCCGGGATGAAGCACCCCGGCACGGGATCTGATTTCATCCGCCGTCCAGGCTGGCCGGAAATCCGGCATCATTTTCAGAAACTTGGGAAGCGTTTCAAAGAAAGCGTCAAAATGGGTCTGCGAATTAAACAGGATACGATCGGCTGCCAGGGCGGTGGTCATATCGGTGAATCCGAAATGGACATCCATGGTCTCACCGGGCGCCAGGGGGTATGTGATCTGACTCTCATGGAAATAGACCAGGGACGGAGGGCAGGGTCGTCTCAGCAAAGACCGGAAATCAGACAGGCTTATCATGCTACTGGTGATCAAGCCGTCATAGGTTTCAAGTGAAGGAATTTTCTTAAAAAAATAGAGCGCCGCTCCCCGCATGCGCCACTTCCAGAAACGGGCGGGCATTGTCACCAGATCGATTTGATGGTGCGAGTGCGCTGCCAGCCCTTCCGCAAAATATCGATGGGAACCGCCAAAAAAGGGCTCCAGAAAGATAAATTTCACCGTTACACCTTTCCTCCGGACCGCGTATATGATAATTTCACCATCCGTCTCAATAAACCAAATTTATAAATAGATCATCAGAAAAAATCAAATTCACCATGGGAACCTGGAGACTTCCGGACACGCAGCCCATGACGGCCGCTGAAAACATGGCCCTGGACGAAACGCTGCTGGAACTCAAGAGCGAAGGAAAAACGCCCAATACCATCCGCTTCCTGCAGTTTTCGCCCAGAAGCGTCCTGGTGGGGTATCATCAGTCGGTGGCCGAGGAAATTCGTAAAGGATACTGTGAGAGAGAAAACATCGAGATTAACCGAAGAATTACGGGCGGCGGTGCCATCTTTTTTGATGAAAACCAACTGGGCTGGGAGGTCATTTGCGACAAAGCCTTTTTCAACGTTCATCTTCCCACAAGGCGTCTTTTTAAAACTCTCTGCAGCCCCGTTACCACCTCCCTTTCCTTGTTCGGAATTCAGGCTGAATTCAGACCCCCCAACGATATTGAAATAGAAGGCAGAAAGATTTCAGGCACCGGAGGGACGGACGCCAAAAATGCATTCCTGTTTCAGGGCACCATGCTGGTGGATTTTGATGTGGATACCATGCTGCGGGCACTCCGCATCCCCGTGGAAAAGCTCAAGGCCAAAGAGATTGATTCCATCAGAGAACGCGTGACCTGTTTGAACTGGGAACTGGGTTATACACCGCTGCTTTGGGATATCAAGTCCGCCATCAAGCATGGATTTGAAAAAGGTCTGGGAATTCGGTTGGTGCCCGGGGAAATGACGTCGGATGAGCGACTTTTTTTTAAAAAGAAACGACCCCACTACCGATCCAGGCAGTGGATAGACGCCGTCAACCCCAGATTTCAAAAGCGGGACGCAGTCCAATCCGCCTACAAAGCCGAAGCCGGGATGATCCGCTTTACACTGGTGGTGAACCTGCCCCAGAAAAGGCTTAAAGACATCTACATCACCGGCGATTTTCTCTCTTTTCCTTCCCGTGCCCTCTATGATCTGGAAGCGGCCCTCCGGGGGTCGCCCTTGGACCGAACACACCTTCACGGCATCGTGCGCTCATTTTTTGACGAAAAAAGGATCACGATTCCGGGACTCGGTTTCCATGAATTCGTCGTACCGCTGGATCAGGCCCTTGAAAAAATCAAAATTGCGGATTTCGGGCTCAGCCTTGAACATTGCAACCTGATTTCGGTGGCAAATGGGTCCTTTCAAACGATCATTCAAAAAAAGCCATCCGTACTGCTGCTCCCCTATTGTGCCAAACATACGGATTGCGATCTTCGTTACCATAAAGGCTGCAAGATGTGTGGCGAAGACGGATGTACCATGGGACCCGCCTGGACCCTGGGCCTCAAAGATCGCATGAAAGTCTTGAGCATCATCAGTTTTGAAGATCTTTGGACCGAACTGCAGAAAATGAAGAAAAGCGGTGTGCCGGCCTACATCGGCTGTTGCTGCCAGCCCTTTTTTGCAAAACACATGGAGGATTTTAAGAAGGCGGGTCTGCCCGGCATCCTCCTTGATATCGACAACACCACCTGCTATGACCTGGATCAGGCAAGAGAAGCTTACGCGGGAAAATTTGAAAGCCAGACCCGCGTCAATCTGGAACTCTTAGGAACAGTTCTTAAGGCAGCTTTCGGCTGAAAGCGCTTTTTGCACGCTTGCGCGCTAAAAAGTGGCAAGCCGGCATTTACGAATGAAACCCGTTACCTGCGACATTCTGATTATCGGGGCGGGACCCGCCGGGTCCTCCGCTGCCATCACCGCCGCCAAAATGGGAATGGACGTGCTGGTGGTGGAACAACGCCCTGAAATCGGTGTCCCGGTCCAGTGCGCTGAATATATTCCCGCTCCTTTTGTGGGGCAACTCAACATGGGAACCGGTTTCGTTGTACAGAAAGTTTCGAAGATGCGGACCATTTTGCCCGACGGCTCCGGCACGGAAATGGCCGCTCCCGGATTTATGATTCATAGGGACCGTTTCGACCAGGCCCTTGCCGAGAAAGCGATCGACCTGGGGGCCGGGTTCCTGCTTTCGACAAAAGCTGCAAAACGGACGGAAAAAGGCCAAGTGATCATAAAAAAAGCGTCCGGGGAGACGCGTATTATCGGACCCCGCATCATCATCGGAGCGGATGGTCCGCGATCAAGAACCGCCTCCTGGTGCGCCGTCTCGACCCGGGATCTTCTTCCGGCCATACAATATAGTCTAAGACTGCGCGCCCCCATGGATCACACCGAGATATATCTTTCCCCGGAATTTTACGGGGGATACGGATGGCTTTTCCCCAAAGGAGAAACCGCCAATGTGGGCCTGGGAATGAAGCACCGAAATGCCCCTTTGAAAGGCATTCGACCGTTGTTGCTTGAATTCGTGGAACAGCTTCGAAAGACAGATAAAATAGAAGGGCAACCCTTGGGTTCCACCGGTGGCATGATTCCCGCTGCCCCCCTTGAAAAAGCGGTCTACGGCAACATTTTGCTGGCCGGAGACGCGGCCGGCCACACACATCCCGTTACGGGAGCGGGCGTCTTCACGGCTGTTTCCTGCGGCCGAATGGCCGGCCGGTGGGCGGCGGAAGCCATCAAAAAGAAAAATTTGGGGTTGCTAAGCAAGTATGACCATGAGTGGCGGGATCTGTTTGGCCGTACCCTCGACCGTGCCCGTGAAAAACGCCGAATCATGGAACGGGAATGGACCCGTTTTGATCAAATTATCAAATCCTGCTGGATCGGTTTTCGATAGTATTATCATGAGCATACGCCAAGGGATCAATGACACGACATTTCAAAAGGCGCGACAGGTTAGCTGGGAGGCCCTTGGCAGAAAGATCACCTTTTACCTGCCGGGAATGTTCCGTTGCGACGGCGTAAAAGGGCAGTACCCCGGCATCAGTATCACCGGCGGCCGTTGCAGTCTCTCCTGCGACCATTGCGGCGGCGTCATCCTTAACACCATGATCTCAGCCCAAAAGCCGGATGATCTGGTGCAAAAATGCATTCAACTGGATAGAAAGGGTCACCTGGGGGTTCTT
>ADZZ01000684.1 GCA_000179315.1 delta proteobacterium NaphS2 | reverse complement strand
TGATAATGACCCAGTGAGTGCATCGATTAATATATTTTGGATTTCGGGGTCTTTGAATCCACACACTGTCTTCGACAGGAGAAAGCCGCTCTTTGATACATTTGGGCGGGTCAAAACGCCACAGGGCGCGTATGGTCAGCCATTGCGATCATATCCTCTTTCAAAAAGAGGCTTAGGACCTCAATTTTGGGCCGTGGTTTATCCTCAGGGAATTTTGCAGATGGACAAGGCAGTTTGATGCGAATCTCTTTTCCCGGAATAATTTTCTCAGGGTTATTGAGGAGATAAAGGATCCTCCGATGAACATTTTCAATGACGCCTTTGAACTCGATGAAATTACAATCGTTACAGAAATATGTGCATCCCTTGTATCTGGCATTGGTGTGAAAAAGCGTCCCGTCGGTGGTAAGAATTTTGTATGAGATCATCCCCTCAAAGAAACACTTCGTCTTTTGAGCGATGAGGAGGGTTTAAATATTGATTTTGATGAATCCGGGAAAATGATCGGCTTGGAAGTCCTGGATGCTGTGGAACGGTACTCATTGGCTGATGTCTTTAATATTGCTACCGAAAAAATCTTATCCTCGAAAAAACAATGGTAAAGGAAGTGGCCTGATGCGGGTGCGCCGAGTGCCTGAATTGATATGCTCAGGAAACCGTCGTCCGTCCTTTGGGCATTTTGGACAGGAACGACAATAGGGAAAGCCTGACCCGTCTCGCGGTATGATCAGTAAATTGAAAGGAAAAATTCATGCGGTCTTGCGCGAAAGGCCGGAAATACTCTTTGGATATCTGCACGGTTCGGTGCTTTTATCTCAGGACCCAAAAGATATTGATATCGCTGTTTTTTTGGTTCCTGACGTCTATGATAAACTACGGAAGATGGGGAATATGAGCCTGGACTTTACCATTCCGTTGGAGATGACGCTTGAAAAAGAAATAGCCATGCCCGTTGATTTGCAGATTCTGAATGACGCACCGCTAAGATTCAAATATACGGCCGTATCAAAAGGGCAGTTGGTTATCGACTTGGACAGCCGCATCCGTAGCGATTTTGAGAGCATTACGAGAGTCAAGTATTTTGATTTCAGGCCAAAGCGTGAAGCGTATCTAAAAGAGGCATTTTTACTGTGAAAGATATCGATGTGGAAAAAGTGGGGACACTGGTCAGTTCCATACAGGAAGCAATGTCACGCCTTCGGGAGGTCAAGGCCTTATCGAAAACGGAATTTCTTGAGGACAGACATAAACAGGACAGCGCCAAGTACAATTTCATCGTGGCAATTGAGGCGGCCATTGACATCGCAAACCACCTGATCTCCCGCAAAGGTTTCAGAGCGCCGGAAGATTACGCCGACACGTTTCGAGTTCTGAAAGAAGCGGGTATTCTCGAAACAGATTTTTCAATGGAACTCGAAAAAATGGCGCGCTTCAGGAACCGCCTGGTCCATCTGTACTGGAAAGTTGATACAGTTGAAGTCTGGAAGATCCTTCAAACAAGGCTTGGAGATTTTGAGCAGTACCTTTCAAGCCTTGGAAGCTATTTAAACAAGTAGTTCATTTTCTGCTATATTGCCCGTGGTTCTCTTTGCATCTTTGACCTTGTATTTTTGCCCTTAACCTTAAAACTCTTTGACCTTCCATAATGAGGAGGCCCGCAATGGTAAAACAATCATTAAAACAAAAGGGGGCATCTACTCAAACAGTATTTATTCGTCGTACCTTGAAAAGCAACCTGCTGGAAGGCATTATTGAAATTCCGAGCGCCCTTAAGAATCGTTTGGTAGAATTAATTGTTTTGCCCGTCGATAGTGAAAAGAAAAGGAAAGAAAACAAAAAAAGGGTAGATTCGCCTTTGAGACGTTTCGCGGGTGCCTGGGCCGGGGAGCCGCTCATCAGGGAGGTTCAGGGGCAATACGAAGTCCGTGAGGAGTTATTATGATTCTCCCGCCGGATACCAATGTATGGATTCGCTTTTTAAATCCTGGGGAGAATCAGGTAAAAGATCATTTTTTATCTATAAATCCCGAAACCATTTTGCTTTGTTCAGTTGTGAAAGCCGAATTATTCTTCGGTGCCATGAAGAGCACTCGAATGATCGAAAACCTTGCGCTTCTCGACGAATTGTTTGCAGAATTTGCGAGCGTCCCCTTCGACGACGCGGCCGCAAGGAAATATGGTGAAATCCGTTCTGATCTAGCTCGAAAGGGCACGCCAATTGGACCAAATGATCTTATGATTGCGGCTATAGCCTTAGTAAATGAGTCAGTCCTTATTACACATAATACTCGGGAATTCAAGCGAGTGGCGGGTCTCAAGGTTGAAGATTGGGAATGAAGTTAATTGGTTTACGGCACAGTTGATGTTGAACATGAGCAAAAATGAAAGCCTGACCCCGATGATACTCAGCCGTCCGTCTTTCACCTTTGAGCTTTTTTTGCTTGAAATCTCTCGCAGGAAAAAATGGATTAAAGATGATTCCTATTCAAAACCTGTAATCAAGAAATCAGGTGATTGGTGGATTGGCTGGCTGATAGATTTGCCAGGTGTCAATGTACAAGAAAAGACCCAAAAAGCGCTGCTCGAATCCTTGAAGATCGGGGCTGAAGATATGCTGGCAACGGAAATACCATTCGAACCTGGTGCACAAATGACAACCGTTTCTGTAAGTGATCCGGTGTGGAGCCAAACGGCATGAAATAAATCATGCCGGAGCACAGTAAATCTAAAATATGAACACTGCCATACCCATTCCGTCCTCTGTCCTCTGTTGTCTGGCAACCGGCAACTGGAAACCGTCTTTCACCTTTGACCTTTCCCCTTTGAGCTCCCATCTTTGGAGGACAAGAATATGGCAACAGCAAAGCTGGAGATTCCTGCTGACAGGATTGCCGATATAGAGAAATATAAGGACAGGCTAAGTGAGGTGCTTCTGCTGGGTTTAACGCAGATGAAAATTCAGGAGTCTTTGTACCTGTACAAACGGGGCTTAACGTCCTTCAGGCGAGCGGCTGAGTTGGCAGGTTTGGCTCAGGAGGAGATGATGCGCCAGGCACGCGCGCACGGTATTGAACCGCGATGGTCGGAGCACATGGTGGAAGAAGAACTGGCATGAGCGTAGTCACGAATTCCGGGCCACTCATTGCTTTGGCTAAGTTAAGTCTTTTCTACCTACTGGAGCTGTCAAAAATGCAATGGCGGAAGTCTCAGGATTGCCTCTGCATCATGGTGGAAAGGGAGCCGATCTTTTGCTTATGGATGACATGCTGGCCCGGGCTGAAGCTAAGGAGGTTGGTCTGACTGTAAAGGGGACCCTTGGCGTTATTGTTGACGCTCACCGGAATGCCTGCATGAGCATTGACGAAGTGCGAATTGTATTTGACAATATCGTTGCAAGAAATGATATTTGGATTGCTGATGAACTGTGCCGACGTGTTCTTAAACGTCTTACCGATCCTGGATAATGCGTTTTCATCAGATCGACAAGCTGGGTTGATTTAGCTGCAAAATGAAAGCAAAGCCGATGAGTTTAAACGCACCCAATAAACGCACTAATAATGTTGCTGAAACACTGGGTACTCGCCCTGTGAAATGCGAAACCTATTTGACTGGGGTCCATCCTGTCACGGCAGGTAGGTGTTCGGAAAAAGGTAAAAAATTGGTTGACGACGATGATGGAATTTGGGATATCTTGAAAAAACGCAGTTAAGTAGCAACGTCCCCCACCCCAGTATGCGCTGTGATTGGGGGCTGTATCCGGCGTTGTAGTGATTCAAAAACGCATCGACTTGGTCGATGTTGAGTGTTGAAAGATTGTCGGTGTGCAGGTATTGATGGAAGGCCATCAAGACGTTCCGGCAGGTACGGATCATGCCTTGGGTTACGTTTCGGGTGTCTCTGTAATGGGTCAGGTATTCTCTTCGAGGTGCTTTCGCATGTCATGACCATGTCAATGGTGTTGAAGTTTCTGTCACAGCGAAAGCATCTGGCCAGGTTGGTTTTTGGATTTGTGGCGGTGTGAAACTCACCGCAAAGGGGGCAGAGGAATCGGAACTGACCTTCACTGATCTTGGACGGGATTTTGAGGCGATTTTCTATCAAGGCATTGATGGGGATGTGATTGCGCAGTTCAAACAGTTCGTTTTTTGCAATCATCATTTACCAGGAGGGGAAACCTTCCAAAATGGCCCGGAAACAGGATTTAGATGAGATGGCACACGACCTTCTTGGATGATCCATTCGGGTTGTCTCAGGTTTTTTGTAGAAGATGAGATAATGAGCTAAACCGGTAGGATAGGCCGTTCAGTGGAAGATTAAGGGTCAGGCAAAGGCATTAAAGAAAGGGCTGTTTGGGGCTAACTCTGAAGCACGTGATCAGAATGCGTCGCTGCATGGATTCTAACGAGAATCGGGGCCATTTTTGCAACCGGTGTATGTGCTACGGGAATGAGCTTATAATATCCTGCTATGAAAGGCTTTTCCTGATGATTCGGGTCCCTTTTTGCAACACTTGATATCATGGGCGAGGCAGGAGGCTGTCCTCTGGCGATTCGATTGCGTTCTCGCTGTTTTTCTCTGTTTCGTTGAGTGTATTCCGGGTTCTTCTCCCTGTATTGTTTCCAGTATCCCGGATGTTGGGCGGCCCAGGTTGCCTGACAGTTGGCCTGGTTGATCCGGTAATCTTCATCGCTGGCAAGGAATGTTTAAGCCAAGGGCGGGGTCAAGCGGGGTACGGATTTATCAATCCTTGGGGCGGGGTCGGCGGGGTACCACCCACACAGATACCTCCTTAATCACACAACATAATCAGACTCGCAACATAACGTCCCCCATTCCCCCATAGGGAGATTGACTATGCCTGCCATTAGCATGTTTTATGGGATTGTGATCTATCTGTATTTTTTCGATGACGAACGCCACAAAACGCCTCACATTCATGCCAAGTATCAGGGGGAGATATCATCTTTTTCGATTCCGGATGGGGAGATTCTTTCAGGCCGGTTTTCCACCCCCAAGGCAAGATTGGTGCAGGCTTGGATCGAAATTCATCGTGAGGAACTCATGGCCAACTGGGACCTTGCGGTGACTGGTGCCCATCCGTTCCAGATTGAACCCTTGAGATAGGAGGCTCTGCAACTATGGAATCTGTTGTTCAGGTGAATGCCCGTGATGATTTCCATCTTGTGTTAACATTTAACACAGGAGAAACAGGTGTATTCGATGCCCAACCATACCTTGAGAAGGGGGTCTTTCAGAGGTTAAAAGACCTGAATGAGTTCAAACGGGCCTATGTCGCGTATGACACCGTGTGTTGGCCTGGTGGCTTGGATATCGCTCCTGAGACGTTATACGATCGCTCTGAAAAAGTCAGGAGGTAGATTTGTTCACTTTGTGTCCTCTCTGGATTGAGGAAATTTAATACTGCGGCTTTGCGCAGGCTGGAGCTGCCGGATTTCGGCATACGTTCCAACCAAAAGGCATGACGTGCAGAAAAAAGGATTCGGCCAGGCAAAAATGACCGAAACAGCCAAAAAAAGAAAACACCAATCCCCTGGAAAGAGAATCATCGTTTTTTTGAAGCCGAATTTATTTGGCTTATTCCCGGTCTACTCGAGTTGAATGATGTTCTGAATGGATTTAGGGATTGGAGGTGGTCGCAAGTGCAGACCTTTTCTGAACTGGGTAGTGATCTTAACAATGAATGAAAGTGCCCGTTTTAGCAACAACGTGATAGCGGCCATCTGGCCGAGTATATTGGATCTGAACCCGCTTAAGACCCGTGGTTTCTCAAGGATCTTGATGTCTTCTTTGATGGTGCTGTTGGCTCTCTCAGCAGCAGACCGCAATTTTTTGATGGTGTCGTAACGCTTTGTGCCTCTCGGAATTTCATTGATCAGACGGGGATACTCTTTTATAGACATGTGCTTGGCAAAACCGGTTCGGTTGAGAATATGAGGACATTGAGAGATATTGTAGCTGCCCTGCAGGTTTCTCAAAGGGGTTTCCCTGAGTTTCAGACACTGCTTGAAACAGCAAAAGGTCAAGCGCTGATGGGCTTGATCAAATCCATTGGGCCGTGTCAGAAGCCCACAAGGAGCAAAAGGTTCACCCTGTGAAATGCAGCACAGCTGCCCCCTTCGGGGATTTCACAGGGCAAGCCCGTTCTGATCATATCCCCGGTTGAGCATGGCGCTTTTGGATAAATCTTCGTTTCTTCGATTGTAGTCAATGATAGGAATAGAGCCCTTTCCCCGAATATACTGGTAATTTTTGATAATGTCGTACTTTGCATCCGCGATATCAATTTTGACATCGGCCTCATGATGACTGTGCAGTTGCTCGTTGTTTGCAATGATTTGACTTCCCTCTTCGGCGTTTCCAGCGATGTTGGTAACCGCCACAAGCAGTTCAAGCTTAAGCTGGAGTTCAACAGATGTTGACAGCACCAGATTATAGCCGAATATTTTCTCTTCCTTATCCGGGTTTTTGGGATCGCGCCGAACCCCGATCCGAGCATCGGTATCCTTTGGCAACTTTGGGCATCTGATGGTGATGGCGTCGTCGACAGCATTGACATGGGTAACATTGTTCCGAAGGGTTTTGATACAAAGTCCCTGTTTTTCCAGTTCCTCATTTACTCCGAACAAAATGGCTGTGTTTTTTTGCTCCAGCGGTATATCACCATCTGAAAAAGCCAGCTTGCAGGCAAAGAGTTCAACCTTTTTTGAACGCGTAATGTGACAGGAGGTTTAAATTCGGAAAAAGCCTTTGGTGAGACAATGAAATTTTAGAGTTGATTTCATTGAGCTTCTGGGTAACATTATGGATGGTGAATTTTCCGAGATGGTTCACCATTTACCTCATGGTCCGGGTGGGAACCGCCAACTTCCACCCGGGCTAACCCGTCAGTTTCTTCCTGAAGTCTTTCCGCAACGGATACAAATAAACGTCTTTAATTTTTCCGTGGAACAAATGGTCATGCCCTCGTTTGGAAGTCCCTTTGGTCTGGCCCACCCGGATCCAGTTGGCGGCTTTGTAGCACGTGCCTTGAAAACGGTTCTGTTCCACGAATGTTTCGAGTAAATAAATGTGATGATTATAAATTTGGACCCAGTCATTCGAGATTCTTTTGGCATTGAGCGCCAGTATCTTTGAAGCCAGGAACTTTATGTTGACCCAGGGCAAAATGAGAAATCGCGTGTTATTGACCACCATATGGAGGTTTTTTTCCTTGGTCGGTTTATCCCATCGAATGAAAGATTCTCGGGACTTGACTGACCATGCAGCGGAGCCCCATCCCAAACATGCGACAGGTTGGCCATCAATGAAGGCCATGTATTTGAGATGATTGCCGACAATTTGCCGATAGCCAAGGTAATGGTGTTCCTGAATCAAGCTGTTATAAAGTGGCTCAAGAGAGGTATTTCGGACTGGCTTGAGTTGAACGGGAGGAAAATTTGAGGGCTTTCCGTGTAAAGGGATTATATCGGTTTGCACAATTGGTATGGAGAGATTTCGTTTCTCGTTGTTTGCGCTATGGATCTTACATTTCGCACGATTAGAGCGTAGTTTTCCGAATTATGTTGAGTTCAAATTTTGACCTAATTCCGAGTTTTTGAAAAGCCACCATCGGTCTTGGATAGCAGCGTATACAGACGGCGGAACACCTAATAATTTCAACACAAATTCGTGCAACTGGGTGACACCCTTTGTAACTGTTTGAATGATTTTGTCTTGCTTTTCAACCATGCTGAGATGAACATTTTTAAAAAAGTAGTTGAGATTGTTCCATGTTGGTTTTTTGGTATTCATGCCGTTGGGTAAAATGGGCAGTTTTTCAACCCCTTGCTCAGCCATATTCTTTCGAATATTACGTTCCATAAGGCTGACAATCATTAGTGCGATGAAATAGAGAAAGGTCATCGCCTCGATTCGCTCCGTCTTTTTGAGAAAAACGGGAGCGACCTTTAAAATGGACTTGGCCGTGTACATTCTTTTTTCCAGATACGGTTGATTTTTATAGGCTTTAAGGACTTCTGCCGCTTCCATTTCAGCGTTTGTAATGAGAGGGAAAATGCCATCACGGGCAGCCAGATTGTTTATGGCCTTGTGATCCAATTCCCACTCGAGGCAGTAGGATATATTTTCTTCTTCTTTGTATTGTGTGTTCGGTCCCGGCTTTCCAGGACCTATCTGGCGCTGAACAATTTGTTTGTCCTCGATGAGCTGAATTTGGAAAAGATCAAATGTACCTTTGGTTGCCTTCTTGATTGCCTTTTCAATCTGTTCCTTTGTCTTGAGGTTGTATTGATTGAGCCGGGAAGAAAGTTCAGTGAGTTGGAGATCGGCTTTGGCGATCCTGTTGTCTCGGCGGCTTTTATCCTGTTTTTCTTTGGCACTGCTGTGAACCCAAATGATACGATATCCATTTTTGGAAGGCTCGCCTTCGTATGTTTTGTATAGGATGGTTTCTGCTTTTTTTCGGCTGTTTGGCGTTTCATAGGCATATTGCCATTCGATGGAGTTTGTTTTTAGAAATTCGTGGAACTGTTTGACTTCAGATCGGTTTTTGGGAACGATCGTAATAAATATTCCACCGTGTTCATGGATATGGTCCAGATTTTTCTGTGAACATAGTTTGCAGTCGGCAATATAAATAAAATCCGACTCTCCCAGGAATTCCCGGAGGGCATTCCAATTGGGGACATGGGTTGTATCGTCAGTGCGGTTTCCATCAAACAATTCAAATGATAAGGGGACATTTCCATCAGCCGTGATATTCAGACCAAAAACGATTTGTTTGCAGTCAGGCCGATGGTCCTTGTTAAAACCGTATTTCAGTTTAACGGCTCCGGGGTGTTGATTTTCATATTCGCCGGTGAAAGTAACCGATGTGCTGTCATTATGGATCTGTCTTGTTTCAAGCAGATATACTCCAATGGCATTTGCGCTCAATTCACACATAAAGGAATTTCGGTCTGCCTTGAAAAGACAGTCAAGCTTTTTGGCAATTTGATCGTCATTGTACATTGAAGCGTTGAGCCCATATTCACTTAGTCCATCCATGTAATCAGCGGCCCATTGTTCAACTTTATAAAGGGGTTGTGATGCACATATGATATTGGCTACCACAACCGAAAGAATTTGAGCAGGATCAACTGGCGATTGTTCCGGCTTCTTGACGTATTTCGAAAAAAGCCCATAGATCCCGAGCTGATCAATGTAGTACTTTACCATGGGAAGAACATCGACCCTTTTCGTAATGACATTCAATTGCTCCATAAACGGCCCCAAAAAATAGAGTTTTGAGCGTATTATGGATTATTAGGAAACAAATGTCCAGAAAAATCGACAACATATTGGTTTTATTGACGATTTTATAATTCAGAAAACTCGTACAGCAGGTGCGGAATGTGCGATGGATTCTTGGGGGCAGGGAGATAAGCCCTTTGCGATTCAATGTGAGCAGGACTTCTCTGCAGGCCATGTCTTTGAGGTTGCCGTTCGGCTGTCTCCAATTCCATTTTCTGCAGAGGATCTCAGAAATCTGGGTGCGCCCTTTGTGCCAATGCTCAGAAACAACTGCTTGAATAAATGCAACGTCGGGCTCGTTGATGGTTCTTTTCCTGATAATAATGGGCAACATTCCCATTCTATATCAGAGACGAAATCCCGACGCCAGTAAAAAATGCATAGCCCTCAAAAAAAATGGACGGTAGAGTGTGTCGAGAAAATTGCACGGATTTATGGGTTGAAATGAAAATTGATGGGCTGAAAAACGCTGTAAAACTGGGGCGTCTGTAGTATTAAATTACCTCAAACAGTCCAAAAAGACAAGCGTAATCCAGAGAAATGCTGACGGCATTTTTTGAAAGGAGTTTGAGGCAGCATTTCAATTATATAGCAGAAAGGATCGACGGACGTCAGCAAAAAATTTATCTTGTGAAATTCGAAGACCATTTCACTGGGATGCGTGGCGGTGAAAAAAATTGACGACGGAATAGAGATGAAGTCAAGAAGCCGAAAGTGCTGCATTGTCGATGCCCGTTCGGTTTTTGCTTGAATTACCGTTAAAAATTATGGATATAAGGGGATATAGGTTGCTGAAGCCCTACTCCTGAGTCCTGCGACGGTAAGCAGAATTGTTGAAAACGGAGAAAATATTTTTGACAAACAAAGGGACATTACCGTAAAAGTGGCAAATATGAAACAATGTTCCTCTTCCACTCTTCCAGTGCCCCATTCCATATACCATGTCAATTTCGTCGCTAACTGAATTAATGGAATATTTGGAAGACCGTAAAGGTTTTCTTCGTGAGAGGTTCGGTGTGACCCGTTTGGGGATATTCGGGAGCTTCGCCGAGGAAGGGCAGACCATCTCGAGCGATATCGATATGGTCGTTGAATTTGAAAAAGGCAGAAAAAATATCCACACTTTTTTGCAGCTCAAGAGGTTTCTGGAAAAAGAGCTGTTTCGAAAAGTCGACTTGGGATTTGAGCATTCACTGAAGCCAATAGTACGAGAAAACGTTAGAAATAGAATTATCTATGTCTGAGAGAGATTTTCGCATCTATTGTGAAGACATTTTGGAATCAGGCAGCGCTATCTTTGAGTATGTGAAGGACCTGAGCTATGAGGAATTCCAGCGCGATCGTAAGACCTATTCGGCTGTTATCAGGGAGTTTGAAATCATAGGCGAAGCGGTCGGAAAACTTCCCGAAGAGTTAAAGAAGAGACGCCCGCAGGTAGAATGGCAGGACATTAAAGATTTCAGGAACCTACTGATACATGAGTATTTCGGAGTAGATTTGGAGATTGTTTGGAAAATCATTGAGGACGATCTCCCCGGTCTTCTGGATGCGGTAAATTGTCTGCAGCATATTGAAATTGAGATCCCGGAAGCATAAAAGATGGATAAGCTTGCAAACCTGCCAATGTCCCCAATTCCTCACATTTTCCAAAATTTTGTCAACTGAGTGAACAATATTTGCCCCAAAACGACCAAATAAGAAATGCATGATACTAAACTCGATCGACAAGCTGCTATAATCTCAATGCAGCTTTAAAAAGCGGGTCGAATACAACTTCCGGCAGGATTTTTGCTTATAACAGCTCTTGGGATATCTACTGGAACATCAATAGATGAACTGTAAATGAAATTTGCACACGAAAATTTGGAAGTGTGGAATAGGGCCGTCGATTTTGCGGTCTGCGTCATCGATGCAGTAGAAAACATATCTTCGGAACGAAAACACTACCGCCTGTTAGAGCAAATTGAAGCATGTTCAACCAGCATCGCAATGAATTCCTGCCCTGTTAAATAGCTTGAGATTTCATGTTTTACACGTATGTTTTGAAGAGCGATAGTGATGGCAAATTCTATACGGGCTATACGACTGACCTCAAACTACGATTTGAGCAGCACCAAAAGGGTCGCGTCGAATCTACCAAGAACAGGTTACCTTTGAACCTCATATATTACGAAGCCTGTTTGAGACAGGAAGACGCGCTGAGAAGAGAACGCTATTTGAAAACGTACAATGGCAAACGATTTCTGCACAAAAGGCTCAAATCGTATTTAACAGGGTAAAAAGGAAAAGGCCGCAATTCGAAAAAGGAATACGTCCAATTTTGCTATATCGCACGAGGCTCTCTCTATGAAACAATGACTTTGCTCGAAATCTTTCGCAGAAAAACCTGGATCACAGATGATACCTATTCAAAACTATCGGACGAGGGAAAACAGATCGCCGCAATGATAAAGGGTCTTATAAATGCCATAAGTAAGAGTTGTTGAGGTCGTTTTTGAGCTTTCACCTTTGAGCTTTCATCTTTGACGTTGTATTTTTGCCCTTAACCTTAACTCTTTGACCTTCCATAATGAGGAGGCCCGCAATGGTAAAACAATCATTAAAACAAAAGGGGACATCTACTCAAACAGTATTTATTCGTCGTACCTTGAAAAGCAACCTGCTGGAAGGCATTATTGAAATTCCGAGCGCCCTTAAGAATCGTTTGGTAGAATTAATTGTTTTGCCCGTCGATAGTGAAAAAAAAAGGAAAGAAAACAAAAAAAGGGTAGATTCGCCTTTGAGACGTTTCGCGGGTGCCTGGGCCGGGGAACCGCTCATCAGGGAGGTTCAGGGGCAATACGAAGTCCGTGAGGAGTTATTATGATTCTCCTGCCGGATACCAATGTATGGATTCGCTTTTTAAATCCTGGGGAAAATCAGGTAACAGATCGTTTTTTATCTACAAATCCCGAAACCATTTTGCTTTGTTCAGTTGTGAAAGCCGAATTATTCTTCGGTGCCATGAAGAGCACTCGAATCACCGAAAACCTTACGCTTCTCGACGAATTGTTTGCAGAATTTGCGAGCGTCCCCTTCGACGACGTGGCCGCAAGGAAATACGGTGAAATCCGTTCTGATCTAGCTCGAAAGGGCACGCCAATTGGACCAAATGATCTTATGATTGCGGCTATAGCCTTAGTAAATGAGTCAGTCCTTACACATAATACTCGGGAATTCAAGCGAGTGGCGGGTCTCAAGGTTGAAGATTGGGAATGAAGTTAATTGGTTTACAGCACAGTTGATGTTGAACATGAGCAAAAATGAAAGCCTGACCCGATGATACTCAGTCGTCCGTCATCCGTCTTTCACCTTTGAGCTTAACTCTTTGACCTGTAAAATGAGGTAATAATGCGCACAAAATTTTCTAGAATTACGGTTAATCCAGAAATCATGAATGGTCAGCCGTGTATCAGGAATATGCGTCTGACTGTCCGCAGGGTTGTGGAAGCTTTGGCGCTTTACCCGGACTGGGATGAACTTCAACGGGAATATCCCGAGATCGAAAAAGATGATATTCGCCAAGCCTTGCAATTCGCTGCCGGGAATTTGTACGACCAAAGCATTGCTTTTGAGGCGGCGTGACAGGAATCCTTTTAGACCAGGGGCTGCCAAGGTCAACTGTATCTATATTGCAGGAAAAGGGGTGGAACGTCTCTCACACCGGGGATATCGGTCTGAGTCGGTCAAGTGATGAAGAAATTCTTGAGTATGCGAAGAGGGAAAGCCAGACCATAATTACCTTGGATTCAGATTTCCATTCGATTCTCGCTTTAACGAACGCTTCTGAGCCTTCCGTGATAAGAATTCGTTTGGAAGGTCTAAGAGGAAATGACTTGGCGGAACTCCTACATAAAATATGGCCGAAAATTGATGCTTACATCAAAAATGGTGCGATGGTGACCGTAAATGAGGCAGGCATCCGCATCAGAAAAATTCCCTTGTTTAATGAATGATTTTTCCAATCGGAGGATCGCAGCAATGAAAAAGCCTAATATGTCAAATATGAGGAAATTTAATACAGTGGCCCGCCGGGGCCTTGGGTGGCCGGATTTGAGCATCTCCGGTGGGCAAGAGATGTGATGCGTAGGAAAAGACATTGGGCCAGCCAAAAATATGAGGCAGACAGCCAAAAAAGAAAACACCAATCCCTGGGAAAGGGAATCAGCGTTTTTTAGGCCAGACTTATGCGGTTTATTCCCGAGCTACTCGAGTTGGATGATATTTTGAATGGATTTAGGAATGGGAGGCGGTCTCAGTTCCAGGGATTTTGCAAATTGGTTGGTGATTTTGACAATGAATGAAAGTGCACGTTTAAGCAACAACGTAATACCAGCCATCTGGCCGAGTATATTGGACCTGAACCCGCTTAAGACCCGTGGTTTTTCAAGGATCTTGATGTCTTCTTTAATGGTGCTGTTGGCCCGTTCCGCAGCAGACCGCAATTTTTTGATGGTGTCGTAACGCTTTGTGCCTCTCGGAATTTCATTGATCAGGCGGGGATACTCTTTTATAGACATGTGCTTGGCAAAACCGGTTCGGTTGAGAATATGAGGACATTGAGAGATATTGTAGCCGCTCTGAAGGTTTTTCAAAGCGGTTTCCCTGAGTTTCAGACACTGCTTGAAACAGCAAAAGGTCAAGCGCTGATGGGCTTGATCAAATCCATTGGGCCGTGTCAGAAGCCCACAAGGAGCAAAAGGCCAGCCGTTCTGATCATATCCCCGGTTGAGAATGGCGCTTTTGGATAAATCTTCATTTCTTCGATTGTAGTCAATGATAGGAATAGAGCCCTTTTCTCGAATATACTGGTAATTTTTGATAATGTCGTACTTTGCATCCGCAATATCAATTTTGACATCGGCCTCATGATGACTGTGCAGTTGCTCGTTGTTTGCAATGATTTGACTTCCCTCTTCGGCGTTTCCAGCGATGTTGGTAACCGCCACAGGCAGTTCAAGCTTAAGCTGGAGTTCAACAGATGTTGACAGCACCAGATTATAGCCGAATATTTTCTCTTTCTTATCCGGGTTTTTGGGATCGCGCCGAACCCCGATCCGAGCATCGGTATCCTTTGGCAACTTTGGGCATCTGATGGTGATGGAATCGTCGACAGCATTGATATGGGTGACATTGTTCCGGAGAGTTTTTAGACAAAGGCCCTGCCTTTCAAGTTCCTCATTTACTCCGAACAAAATGGCCGTGTTTTTTTGCTCCAGCGGTATATCACCATCTGAAAAAGCTAATTTACAGGCAAAAAGCTCAACCTTGGGCCGCTTAATTTCCTTACCCTTTCTATTTTTTTCAGGAAACCTTTCAGAAGGACAGGCGGTATAGACTCTGATTTCAGAACCCAAATTATTTTCGTTTACTTTGTTCAGTCGATAAAGGATGCGGTTTTTGACCTTTTCAATAATATTTTCAACTGTGATGGTCTCACACTGATGACAAAAATACGTACACCCTTTATAACGTGCCCAGGTAGGATAAAGGGTTCCGTCGTGTGCCAGGATATTAAAACCTAAGTTGAGCGATTCTCTCTTTTGGGCAAGAAAAATGCCCTTTGCCGAGATTGGCTGAAGAGATTTTTGACCATGACTTCTAGCCCTGAGCCAAATCCGGACAAAAACGCCACTATTGTGAGCAAGTGCTCATAATACTTCTGTATGGAGACGCACTTCTCCCTTGAAAATCGCTGTTTTTGTTTTCCTTTTGCTTGTTTACGGCACTACGGGTGCAACCCTGCACCGATCAAAGAGTTCTGAAAAAACCTTGAAACAGGATTCATGTACTTTCAGAACGACCTTTCCGCTGTGAGATACAATCTTACCCGCCATATCAATCAAACGTCTGCGAACCGTGGTCGCATAGGCACCTATCGATACGACCGGGCTACCCACATCGATTTTGAAAGTTTCCATCAGAAAATGCCCCAGAACCATTGAATAGTACCACGCCGCATTGGGATTGAAACGTTTAAAAGGCAGCTGTTCCTGGCCAAAGTCTTTCAGAGCGCGGTTGGCCAATTCATCGGTTCCACGTTCATGGTAACAACCAACAATATGATGGGCTTCCAAGTAGTTTTCAGCACTCATTTTTTTTAATTGTTCGTCAATCGGTTCACCCCGTCCCAGGTTTGTGATGATAACGGTATCCGGGCGACAGCCGGGGAGATAGAGTTGATCCCCTTTATTGGTCAACCGGCAATAAATCGTTCTTCGAAAACGATCCCAGTTGCCTCGCTTGCTTCCAAATTCAATGAATTCCCAACAGTCTTTATGCCCGCTAACATATCGAGTCCAGTTCTCAGCTTCTTGGCTTATTGTAAACCATTTGATATCTTTATATAATTTTCCGCCGCACAGATAGCCGATTTCCAGCTTTTCACATACCTTGAAGATCTTTTGGTCAAAAAAACCACTGTCCATACGGATAATAATCGGAACATCCTCTCTATACTGTTTCCGGATTTTTGCGACCATATGTTCGATCATCCGTTGAACCGTCTTGCCATGGTTGGAATGTTTGTCGCCTCCACGAAACACCGCATCGACAATCAGTCTGCCCCAGTTCATTTGAAGCGGTTGAAAACCCTTCTTTTTCTTGTACGTTGAGGAAATTTAATAGTGTGGCCTGCCCGGGCCTGGGGCGGCCGGATTTGAGCATCTCCGGTGGGCAGGATATGTGATGCGCAGAAAAAAGCATTGGGCAGCCAAAAATATGAGCCAGACAGCCAAAAGGGAAAACACCAATCCCTGGGAAAGGGAATCAGCGTTTTCGTGAGGCCAGATTTATGCGGTTTATTCCCGAGCTACTCGAGTTGGATGATATTTTGAATGGATTTAGGAATGGGAGGCGGTCTCAGTTCCAGGGATTTTGCAAATTGGTTGGTGATCTTGACAATGAATGAAAGTGCACGTTTAAGCAACAACGTAATACCAGCCATCTGTCCGAGTATACTGGATCTGAACCCGCTTAAGACCCGTGGTTTCTCAAGAATCTTGATGTCTTCTTTAATGGTGCTGTTGGCTCGCTCAGCAGCGGAACGCAATTTTTTGATGGTGTCGTAACGTTTTGTCCCTCTCGGAATTTCATTGATCAGCCGCGGATACTCTTTGATAGACATGTGCTTGGCAAAACCGGTTCGGTTGAGAATATGAGTACATTGAGAGATATTGTAGCCGCTCTGAAGGTTTTTCAAAGCGGTTTCCCTGAGTTTCAGACACTGCTTGAAACAGCAAAAGGTCAAGCGCTGATGGGCTTGATCAAATCCATTGGGCCGTGTCAGAAGCCCACAGGGAGCAAAAGGCCAGCCGTTCTGATCATATCCCCGATTGAGAATGGCGTTTTTGGATAGATCTTCGTTTCTTCGATTGTAGTCAATGATAGGAATAGAGCCCTTTTCTCGAATATACTGGTAATTTTTGATAATGTCGTACTTTGCATCCGCAATATCAATTTTAACATCGGCGTCATGATGCCTATGCAACTGCTCTTTGTTTTCAATGATCTGGCTGCCCTCTTCGGCGTTTCCAGCGATGTTGGTAACCGCAACGGGCAGTTCAAGCTTAAGCTGGAGCTCGACAGATGTTGACAGAACCAGATTGTAACCGAAAATTTTCTCTTTCTTATCCGGGTTTTGTGGATCGCGCCGAACCCCGATCCGGGCATCCGTATCTTTTGGCAGCTTTGGGCATCTGATGGTGATGAAATCGTCGACAGCATTGACATGGGTAACATTGGTCCGAAGGGTTTTGATACAAAGCCCCTGCTTTTCCAGTTCGTCATTTACACCGAACAAAATGGCTGTGTTTCTTTGCCCTACCGGTATGTCGTCATCTGAGAAAGCCAGCTTGCAGGCAAAGAGCTCAACTTTGGGCCGTTTGATTTCCTTTCCCTTTTTGTCTTTTTCAGGGAACCTTTCAGAAGGACAGGGGGCGTAGACTCTGATTTCAGTCCCCAAATTATTTTCGTTTATTTTGTTCAGGCGGTAAAGGATGCGTTTTTTGACCCTGTCGATAATATTTTCAACCGTGATGGCCTCACACTGATGACAGAAATACGTACATCCCTTATAGCGTGCCCACGTGGGATAAAGGGTGCCATCATGTGCCAGGATGTTATAAGTGATCATCTGGAGTTTACGGAAAATATCAACCAGGACATGAAAGATCTCTATGTACAGGTTTTCTCCCAGCCTTGCCCTGAAATTGGAAAAGGTTCCTTCGCAGGGGATTCTTTCGGAAAATCCGGCATAGTCGCGATAGACCAGTCCCCGCTCCGGGTCTCGAACGACCTTCAAGAATTGACTCATATACTGAAAGCCATCCACATATCTGAACAAGTCGGTGAGAAAGATACTTGGGGGATCATAACAGGGCGGGGCCTTAATTGAATAACAATGAGCGACCAGAGAGCGAATGAAAGAAAAATCGATCAACGAGGTGATCATCTTAGCAAAACCGCCCTCTATATCGCCGTTTGGCAGTATTTTAAGAGGACGTTTTTTGAACTTGTAATGTGACAGGAGGTTTAAATTCGGAAAAGGCTTCTGGTGAGACAATAAAATTTTAGAGTTGATTTCATTGAGCTTTTGGGTGACACTATCCATGGTGAATTTTTTAAGGGGGTTCACCATATAAACCTCATGGTCCGGGTGGAAGTTGCAGCTTCTACCCGGACTAGCCTGAGAGTTTCTTCCTGAAGTCTTTCCTCAACGGATACAAATAAACATCCTTGATTTTTCCGTGAAACAAATGGTCATGACCCCGCTTGGCAGTCCCTTTGGTCTGGCCCACCCGGATCCAGTTGGCGGCTTTATAACAGGTGCCCTGGAACTTGTCCTGTTCCACGAAGGTCTCGAGTAAGTAAACGTGATGGTTATAAATATTGAACCAGTCCTTCGAAATTCTTTTGGCATTGATGGCCAGGATTTTTGAAGCCAGGAACTTTATGTTGACCCATGGCAGAATGAGAAATCGTGTGTTGTTGGCCACCAGATGGAGTTTTTTTTGCTTGGTCGGCTTGTCCCATTTGATAAATGACTCCCGGGACTTGACGGACCATGCAGCAGATCCCCATCCCAAACATGCGACAGGCTGTTCGTCGATAAAGGCCATGTATTTGAGATGATTACCGACAATTTGACGATAACCCAGATAATGATGTTTTTGGATCAGACTGTTATAGAGAGGTTCAAGGGATGTATTGCGGACCGGCTGAAGTTGAGCGGGAGGAAATTGTGAAAGTTTTCCGCGCAGTGGCGTCTTATGAGTTTCAACAAGAGGGATGGAGCGATTTCGCTTCTCATTGTTTGCCCCTTTTTTTCTGGCAGGAAGCTTGATGAAACCTTTTCGTTCCAGGGTGAGCAAAACCTCTCTACAGGCCATGTCTTTGAGGCGACCGTTGGACTGTCTCCAGTCCCATTTCCTGCAGAGGATCTCAGAGATTTGTGTGCGCCCTTTATGCCAATGCTCGAAAACAATTTCTTGAACAAAAGCAATGTCGGGCTCATTGATAGTTCTTTTTCTGATAGTAATGGGGAACATTCCCATTATATATCAGAGATGGATTTGCGACGCCAGCAAAAAAATGCATGGTCCTCAAAAAAAATGAACAGTTGCGTATATCGAAAAAACTGCACGCATTTTTGGGTTGAAATGAAAAATGATGGGTTGAAAACCGGCCTGATGCTGGGGAGTTCGCAGTATTAAATTACCTCGTACGTTGGCTTAACACCGTGCCGGCAGAGGGCGTCATCATTATCCAGAACCATCGTGTCAATTCCCAATTCAATGACATTCGGCTGCTCAATCACAAGGCGCCAGATGAATAGTTTTTGAAGTAATCGGCGGAACAAGTATATTCGCATCCAGGAAAAGGCCTTGAAAAATCGCTTGACCCTGTGCGAGGAAAGCATATCTCCTTTATCTGTCTCAATAGCTCCTGCGTAACCAGCATCTTCAGCAAGCTGATCAAAATAGGTCACGTGCCGGCTCGTACCGTCTGTCATAAAGCAAAGCACTTGTTTGAAAATTTCGGTTACCGCTACACCTTTCTTGCTTTTTCGAATGGTGCCAAAAAATCTGTCCAGCATAGGAAAAATCTGAATTTGATGAAGATACCCTACGAATAAAGCCAGCCCGGCTCTGCTCGTCAGCCGTTCACTTGTCATTTCTACACCGCTGATTTTCAGTTCCTTTTTGCGGAATTTCTTGCTATCTTTACCCATATGGCCCTCCACCTTTTAGGTTGTGCTTTTTGGACTTCAATATCTTGCTTTTTTACAATAATACCAAAAAGTTGTGCGGCCGGGCAAGGTCGCATATTTTAGCGGGTGTGAATCCCGCCCCGGAAGGCTGGCCAGCCACTGGGTAGTGAGTCCTTGGATCGACGGGAGTAATCCCCGAGATTAAGCGTAGGACAGCGAGACGATAGGCCGTAAGCCATAAGGTTGAAGGGATTGAGCCTCGAAAGGATTAGTTGAGAGGGACGACGTTTTAACTTTGACGGAAGTCAAAATGACCATTGGCGAATGGCAAGTCAATGGCGCCTCTCCGGGGTCTGAGACCATGGCATGTCGGACACTGCGAATATGCGGCAACCCGGGAGGTTCTCTGCGCTCTTGCTTAAAAGCGAGTATGCCGGCCAACCGATAATAAAGGGAGAATGGCAAACGGGGCAGGGGAAGTCGGATGGCGTCGTAGTACCTGAGAAGGCGGGTAACTCCGCTGGAGGAAAGGACGTCACATGAGTAACAGTGTTGCGAGGACACATCATCTATGCTCAGAAATAGAGAAATGGTGGAAACGAAATTACAACGC
>ADZZ01000685.1 GCA_000179315.1 delta proteobacterium NaphS2 | reverse complement strand
CAGGAGGAGCCGAAGACAGGTTCATACCGGGAGTTTGCCGAACATGTCCTCCCAAGAATTGTGGAGGCGGGTTATGGCACGCTGCAACTTATGGGTATTCAGGAACATCCCTATTATGCTTCTTTCGGATACCATGTCTCCAGCTTTTTTGCCGCGTCTTCCAGATTCGGTTCCCCGGAAGATCTCAAAGCATTGATTGACCGGGCCCATGGCATGGGACTTCTCCACACCAAGAAGCCGGTAAGGACCCTGGAAGATCTCAAAGGCATGAAG
>ADZZ01000686.1 GCA_000179315.1 delta proteobacterium NaphS2 | reverse complement strand
GGTTTAAAATGGTATGTCCCGCGCGTCTTTTTTTCGCTTCCGGATCTCGTGTTTTCTCATGATCCAGGTCAGACTTTGATAAGGAATCGTGATCTGATGGCGGCTTTCCAGTTCCTCCGCCACTCGCACGGCATTTCCTTTGCATTCCTTGAAAAGATCGCGGATTAAAGGGACATGTTCTTCATGCCGGGATTCTCTGTGGGGTGCTGCTTCATCCGGATCCTTTAAGATCTTCGTGATGGTATTTCGGCTGACCTTGAGCGTTCGGGCGATTTTGCGCAAACTCATACCGGTATTTTTCAGTTCCAAAATGGCATCTTTTTTGGATTGTCTGATCATGGCTCTATCTCTTTTTTGAGTTTTGCCGCCTGATTTTCGACTTTGTTCACCCAGGCTTTCAGGGTTTGTTTCTTAAATGGATCGCTTTTTGGATAATGGACATGGGAAACGGTTTTCAGCAGACGTCCGAGCACAGCATATACCATTTTAATATCCTTGAACCATTTGCCTTCCGGTCCGTCATGAATCTCCTTGGCCTGTTCGGATTGGATTCTTTCATTTTGAACCTTTATGAAAAGAAAGGGATTTTCCAGCATGCGGTCTCGAACAGACCGGTTGCTTTTTTGGTAATGTTCGTAAAAATGGGCCAGTTCCCTCGTGGATAAAGGTTCATTTTCCAGGTGGGCCATCAGTTTTTGTGCGTCTTTAATGTTGGCGCGCGCCAACGGCGCCATGACACGGCTGGCACTCCAGGTTGAAAGCGTTCCTGAAATCACGGCTTTCAAAATATTTTCAGGCAGGGCCTCAACCAGATCAAGCCGTCGTTTCACAAAACTTTTGTCGCGTCCTATCCGGGCTGCGATATGGGAGAGGCTGCACCCGAACCGCCGATGTAATTCCTGAAGCAAAACCGACTGCTCAATGGCTTCCCATG
>ADZZ01000687.1 GCA_000179315.1 delta proteobacterium NaphS2 | reverse complement strand
ATTAGAACCATCGACCGATGGTGAAGGATGATAAGGATCGTCCCAAAAAGCAGCGGCATACGGCGGTGCGGGTTTTAATCGTCTCAAACAGGAGCATGCTTTTCAAGGATCTGAGACAACTGTCCGGCGATATGTTCGCGAGGCAAAATTGAGATTGGGCGTTAGTGGTCGTGAGGTATTTATACCATCAGATCCACAGACCGGCGTCGAAGCCGAGGTGGACTGGGGAAACTGCATTGCCATTTTAGGGGGTGTCGAAACACGGCTGAAACTCTTTTGCATGCGATCCAAATTTTCCGGAAAGCATTTGGTTCGGTGTTATCCCTGCGAGCGGCAACAGGCCTTTTTTGACGGTCATATAAAAGGGTTCTCATTTTTTGGCGGTGTTTTTCCTGTCCTAATCTATGACAACCTAACAACCGCGGTCCAAAAGATACTGCGTGGGAAAAATCGTGTTCTCCAGGAGTCGTATGACAAGTTCCGGGGGTACTACAATTTTGAGCCCCGGTTCTGCAATCGGGGTCAAGGTCATGAAAAAGGCGGTGTCGAGGGTTTGGTGGGATATGCACGACGCAACTACATGGTTCCTGTTCCAAAGTCCGATTCCCTGGAAGAACTGAACCAAAGACTTCTCAAAGATTGTCTTTCCTATGGCGGTCATCAAATTGACGGCAGGGAGCACACGGTCAATGAACTGTATGAGAAGGAAAAGGGGGATCTGTTGTCCCTGCCGGACATCCAGTTCAGCAGCCTTGAAACCGCAGGCTGCAAGGTGGATAAATACTCCACGGTCATGGTGGATAAGAATCGATATTCGGTCCCAACAGCGTATGCCTATTGTAAAGTCCGTGTGGTTTTATATGTGGATGAGGTGGAGATATTTTACGGAAGCAAAAAAATCGCATCA
>ADZZ01000688.1 GCA_000179315.1 delta proteobacterium NaphS2 | reverse complement strand
CTTTCCCAGCAAAATATATGCGGCTTTTTTCACGTAATCGCAATTGGCAAGCTCCTTCATGAGCCGGACGTCCAGTCCGGGAGCTGCATCAAAATCGAATGTTTCCATTGGCTTTAAGATGGGGAATTTGGCCTCCTGCAGTCGCCTTTTGCGGCCATTCTCCTGTCGGGTCTGAACTTCGGCCTCACTCAGATTTAAAAGGAATTCCTCATAACTCAGGCTCTCCTGATTCGCTTGACGGATCACGCCCTCCAGCTCACGGAGCATCGTGGACAGTTTCAATTTTTTGAGATTCTCAATTAAGAGTGCTTTCATACCGGCGTTCATCGTCCACCTCCGATCTGTCCGTAAATGGATACGTCCGGAGCCGGAAAGGTCTGCCAGTTTTCCAGGGCTGAAAACGATTGATCCCTGCCACATTCTCTATGGATTAAGATGTGTTTAACGGCCTGGCTGGAGCCCGCCCCCGATGATAGCGCCGTCTCAACTGCCGATTCGATGGCTTCGGCAGAGTGGCCTTTGTAGAGCATCAAAACCAGAATGAACTCCTTGACACCTTTGGTATATCCCTGCTTTTGGCAGAATTTATCCAAAAGCCGTTCCAGACAAACAGGCCAGTTCGAACGCCATTGCCTGATAACACGGGCTGATTCAAATGCCTGGGGCCGCTTTAAAATCAGTTCAAGATAATGCTCAGGGAGAAGACTCCATTTGTTGTTCCCAAAAAGTCGCCCATGTGATGCGATTTTTTTGCTTCCGTAAAATATCTCCACCTCATCCACATATAAAACCACACGGACTTTACAATAGGCATACGCTGTTGGGACCGAATATCGATTCTTATCCACCATGACCGTGGAGTATTTATCCACCTTGCAGCCTGCGGTTTCAAGGTTGCTGAACTGGATTCCGGCAGGACAACA
>ADZZ01000689.1 GCA_000179315.1 delta proteobacterium NaphS2 | reverse complement strand
GGTGTTCCGGGGGAAAACAGACTTTCAGTTTTTCTTTTTCCACAAAACTTGAGGAAATCGTCGATTCCGTGAACCAGGGCTGACACAGGACCAGGGAGCCGAAGGTTTCGCAAAGGCGTTCGAGTAGATTGCTTTCAATGCATGTGTGCGGAAAAAAAACGGTGGAAGGCAAGGGCTTTTAATCCTCCTTCAGTTCAACGATGTCTTCGTAGTAATCCAGGGCACCCGGATTGCTCAGCGCATCTTTGTTAAGAACCGGTTGTCCTTCAATGGTTTTCTTTACAGCCAGTTCCACCTTCTTCATGTTCAGGGTGTAGGGAATGTCCGGTACGGCAACGATTTTGGCCGGTACATGGCGCGGAGAGGCATGGGTTCTCAATGTCGTTTTGATCTGCTTTTTCAGATCCTCGGTCAGTTCATGGCCTTCCGCCATTTTGACGAAAAGCACCACCCGGACATCATTCTTCCAATTTTGGCCCACCACCAGGCAGTCGGCGATTTCAGGGATCTGCTCCACCTGGCGGTATATTTCAGCGGTCCCGATACGGACACCCCCGGGATTCAGGGTGGCATCTGAACGCCCATAAATAACCACGCCTCCCCGGTTATTGATTTCAATGTAATCGCCGTGTCGCCAGACATTGGGATAAACGTCAAAATAGGCGGCATGATATCGTTCACCGTTGGGATCGTCCCAGAAATAGATGGGCATGCAGGGGGCCGGAGCCGTGCACACCAGTTCACCCTGCTGGTTGATGACCGGTTTTCCGTTAATATCGAATGCTTCCACCTTCATGGCCAGCTGTCGGCACTGAAGCTCGCCGGCATAAACAGGACCCATGGGGTTTCCGCCGGCAAAACAGCCATTGATGTCAGAGCCGCCCGATATGGAGGCCAGTTGCAGATCGCTTTTCACTTCATCATAGATGAATTCAAAGCCTTCCTCGGAAAGAGGTGACCCGGTGGACATGACGGCCTTCAGGGGTGACAGGTCATATTCCTTACCGGGTTTTACGCCGGCATTCTGCAGAGCTGCGATATAGCCGGCACTGGTGCCGAAAATATTAATCTTTTCATCCTGGGCCATTTTCCAAAGGGCGCCCGGTTCGGGATGAAACGGATTGCCGTCAAAAAGGACGAGGGTGGCTCCCACGCTGAGCGAGCTGGTAAGCCAGTTCCACATCATCCACCCGCAGGTCGTAAAATAGAAAATGGTGTCTTCACGCTTCAGGTCTGCATGAAGCAAGAGCTCTTTCATGTGGTGGATCAGAATGCCGCCGGCGCTCTGAACCATGCACTTGGGCAGGCCCGTGGTGCCGGAGGTGAACATGATGTAAAGGGGGTGGTCGGCGGGAAGTTGCTCAAACGAAATATCGCCGGGCGCATACCGGTCTTTGATGTCATCGTAGCAAACGGCATTTGGAACATGGCCGATTTCGGGGTCTTTTTGGACATAGGGGGCCACAATGACCTTTTCGATGGAGGGCAAATCTTTTAATATGTCGGCCACTCGTCCCAGGGAATCGAAATTTTTGCCCTTGAAAAGGTATCCGTCGGCGGTAAAAAGAACTTTCGGTTTGATTTGTCCGAAGCGGTCCAGCACGCCTTTGATGCCGAAATCCGGTGAGCATGAGGACCAGGTGGCGCCGAGGCTGGTGGCTGCCAGCATGGCGATGGTGGTTTGGGGCATGTTGGGCATGAAACCCGCCACGCGGTCACTGGGACCCACCCCCAGTTCCTTCAGGTATTGCGCCAGTTGTGAGACTTCATCATAAAGCTCCCCATAGGTCATTTGGGTGCTGTCACGGCTCTCCCCCTTGAAGATGAGGGCAACGTGGTCGTCCCGGTATCGAAGCAGGTTTTCCGCGAAATTGAGCTTGGCTCCCTGAAACCATTTGGCGCCGGGCATCTTTGAAAGGTCGTCCACGATGTGCTCATAAGGCGCCGAGGCTTTAATTTCCGCAAAATCCCACATGGTCGCCCAGAAATCCGGAATATTGTCAATGGACCACTGGTAA
>ADZZ01000690.1 GCA_000179315.1 delta proteobacterium NaphS2 | reverse complement strand
TTTTTCTCCAAGTACCTGAACGCGGCAATATGGCCTACATCGTGGTCGTCCACATGACCCCGAAGCAACCCAGTATCATGCCCGAACTGCTTCAAAAGACCACGAAGATTCCCGTGTCCGCGGCCAGGGACGGGCAGCGTATCGAATCCGATCATATCTATGTGATCCCGCCGAACAAAGACATCAGCATATTTCAGGGAAAAATACAACTTCTGGATATGCTCAGGGAGGGGGTCTCCCACCCCATCGACTTTCTTTTCCGCTCCCTGGCCCAGGACCGGGGTAACCGTGCGGCGGGAATTATCCTTTCGGGCACCGGTACGGACGGGACCCTCGGCATTAAGGAAATCAAAGGCTATGAGGGACTGGTCCTGGTGCAATCGGAACAATCGGCCAAGTATGACGGTATGCCCCGGAGCGCCATCGGCACCGGGCTGGCGGACATGGTCCTGCGGCCCGACGAGATGCCAAAGAAGCTGGTCCACTATTTCTCCCATACGGCCGCCTTTAAAGRAACCGTACCGAAGCGCAAGGATAAAGATGCGCTATGGTTGAACAAGATATTCGCCATCTTGCGGACCCAACTGGGCCATGATTTTTCCTATTACAAAATCAATACCATCCTTCGACGGATCAACCGGCGCATGGGGCTTAACCACATCGAAAGCCACGGCACCTACGTACGCTTTTTGAGGGAAAACCGGGATGAGGATAAAATGGTGGGTGTGGTGACGGATGAAATCGACCGGATTTCACCCGATATGGTGATTATGATGGGTGAGTATGGCGGGCGGAGCATGATCACCGTGGAGCGTCTCGCTCAAAACCTGATAGACGCGACACGCTACGATATGGGTGATGACTCCGACTCGCGGCCACAGGACAAACCGGTCGTGCCCGGAGGGCCGGTTGCCTATTACGCCACATTGCCGATCCGCGCCATGGTCCAAGCCATGCGCCGTGCGGGTGTCCCCGCCGATATCTCCGACACGGCCGCTACCTTCGGTTGCAATCTGCTCATGTACGGCGTGCTCCATCATATTGCCCGGAAGCGCCTACCCATCCGTGCGGGCTGGATTCATCTTCCGGCGTTGCCTGCCACTGCCGCATTGGAAATCAATCTGGGTATGCCCAGCATGTCGGTAGAAACTCAGGTTAGCGGTGTGAGGGCGGCCGTCGCCGCAGCCGTGGAAAACGAAACAGACATCAAGGACCCGATTCGCTCACGGTTGCAATAGCACAGAGGGTCTTGTTCCGCATAAGACCTTCTTTCCGGTTGGTCTCCTGCAGTTTTATGATTCTTCTCTCCAAATTCATTGGGCCGTTTTCTCGGAAAGAGTATTTG
>ADZZ01000691.1 GCA_000179315.1 delta proteobacterium NaphS2 | reverse complement strand
ACCCCAAATCATTGGGACAGCATGAATAACACCATCATCAATATGCATACTGCGAAGGCAGTCCCGTGCCCCTCCGCGTTATTCAAGTTTTGCGAGGAAATCTCTTCAAAATCATTGATGTGGATGTGATCGAAGAAATCTATGCGGATTCTGAATATACCGGTGAAAAACAGTTGATTTACCTCATGGTCCGCTCTGATTCCCACATCACCATGTGCCTGAAGCAGAATCCGAAAATCAAAAAGTGGAAAGAAGAAACCATCAAACAGAAAAAATGGCGGGATTACGAAGAAAACTATCGCATTGCAAGCCGTGATTTCATCTTACCAGAGACCGGCAAAGGTTTTCGATTTATTGTCAAACAAAACAAGGAGACTCTGGAAACACGGTGTTTCGGGAGCACACATACCGACTACAGCCCGATCAAAATCCTGAACTCATACCACGTCAGGTGGCCGGTTGAGACAGGTATCAAGGATCTGATTGAAAATTACTATCTCAATAAGCCCATCGGAACCTCTCCTGAGAAGGTGGAGTTGCATTACTACTGTGTTATGCTTGCCAGAATGACCATTGACTATTTCAGATCCATCCTGTGTTGCCGTGAATGGCAAAGCCCCGAAGACTGGAAGTGTGTTTTGTCCACGATACGAACGAGTATGTTCAGCAATCAGAACTGCGAATTGAGCAGGGATGATTCCGGCGATTTGCTCTTGACGTTTTTGGATGGTGATCGTTATGGTGTCAAAAAACAACTGGCAAAAAGAATGGAGCAAAGAAAAAATGCCGGATTAAACCGGGTATCCTGGTGGGGTGGAATCGGCGTTCAAATCGAAGTCAAAAACCAATATCAACTCTGAAAGTGGTGTTGAAATTGTCACGTTTCGGTGGTGTTGAAATTACACTGGAAAAGTCTGAATATAGAAATCCTAGCAAGGTAGTTCCTCGCCATGCCGGTTTCAGTTTTTAGGGAGAGACTGAGAGGGATTGCAGTTTTGAAGACGAAGCGGATCAAATCAACGATAATTTCGTCAGAGGGGGGTAAGGGAGAGGAGAGGCCATGGATACTCAGGAATTGACCGCTTTGCTTGATCGCCTGCGCGCTGAGCCGCATGAGACGGAATGGCTTGAGTTTAAGACCAGCCGCTATGATCCCCAGGCCGTGGGTGAATACCTCTCGTCCCTTGCAAATTCCGCTTGTCTGAGCGGCAAGACAAAGGGATATCTCATCTTTGGCATCCAGGATAAAACACACAAAGTCGTCGGGACAACATTCGATCCCGGGGCCGAGAAGGGTAAGGGTAATCAGGATTTGCTCTTATGGCTTTCGCTCGGTTTGCGTCCGAACGTGGGCTTTCATGTTTACCCTTTTCATTATCGCGACAGGCCGGTTGTCCTGTTTGACATAAATGCGGCCTTTGATCGTCCAGTAGCATTTTATGGAACCGCTTACCTCCGGATCGGATCAAGCAAGACCCTACTATCGAAACATCCCGACAAAGAAAGATTGATCTGGCAAGGCCGTTTGGACTGGTCCTCACGGGTATGCGAGCGGGCTTCTTTGGATGATCTCGATCCCGATGCGCTTTCAAAGGCCAGGCGGGAATATGTGACCAAATATCCGAGCAAAGAGGCGGATGTTGCCGCCTGGGATGATCTTACCTTCTTGAACAAGACGCGACTAACAATTCAAAGCGGCATTACCAACACCGCGATTTTGTTGTTGGGAAGGCCCGAATCATCAGCACTCATAACTCCCTCCGTTGCGCGAATCTCCTGGATTCTCAGGAATGATCAGAATCAGGAAATGGATTATGCACATTTTGGTCCACCTTTTTTGTTGAATGTGGACCTGGTGTCAGCGGCGATCTGATTTTCTTCGAAAACGGGTCATTTGAAAATACACATCAAACAAAATCTTCTTAATCCATATTCTTCAAAAAAATCATTTTATAAAATCTTTCTTCCCTTCCTGCCCTTTTCTTCTTTTTTTGATTTTCTTCTGTTGCGGCTTTAAAAATGTGACCATTGGTTTTGGGGGGTTAAACCGATGGGAAAAGCCGAGAGAAGGAAAAGATGCCGACATTGCAGAGAGTTGTTCCACCCTGATCCACGTAGTAATGGTCGTCAACAATTCTGTTCGAGACCTGCATGCCGGAAAGCCGGCAAGGCGGAAAGTCAAAAGCGGTGGCTCAACAAGCCTGAAAACCGCAACTACTTCCGGGGACCTGAAAATGTCGCAAGGGTACAGCAGTGGCGCAGGGATCATCCGGGGTACTGGCGGAGACCATCCAAGGAAAATGCGTTACAAGATCCCTTATCGGCGGATACAAAACAAAATCATATACTTAACTCGGAATTAACTCCCAATGGGTTACAAGATGTCTTATTGGAGCAACGTTCTGTTTTAATTGGCCTAATCGCCCACTTAACTGGAAATGCGTTACAAGATGACATAGCCATGATCACCCGCCGTTTGAGAGAATTGGGGAACGACTTTTTGGAAAAACCCGTTTTTTTAAAAGGAGGCAGTCATGGTCAGGAAACATCCCATTTGTCCACAGCGTATCCGTAAGATTCCCAAGCAGTTCAGTTGGGTCGATCACCGTCTGGTGCGTGAGCATCACATCGAGAAATTAAGCCACCCGGCAGGCGCTCTATATCTATTCCTGGTAACGGTTTCAGACGCTCAGGGTCTCAGCTATTATTCAGACCCTGCTATTTCCGAACGGCTTTCCATGGCCCCGTCCACGTTGGAACAGTCCAGGGAAGAGCTGATCCGTGCGGGCCTGGTGGCTCACAAAAAGCCCCTTTACCAGGTGCTGGCATTGGACCATCATCCCCAAAAACGATCAGGAGACCCCCAGTCGCTGGGACGGATTTTAAAACAGATGATGGAGGTCAGCCATGATCGATTATGAGACGTTCTGTCAAATCAAAGAACTCAAGCGTAATAATCTGAACGCCGAACAAATCGCCAGGGAACTTTCCCTGAACAGCCGAACCGTTCGAAAATGGGTCTCGGAAGAGCGTTATATGCCCAGAAAATCAGGCTGGAGACCCAGTAAACTGGATCCTTTCAAAAAGGATATTATCCGTGATCTCGAAGCCTATCCCTATTCGGCCGCCCAGATACTTGCGCGTATTCGGGAAAAGGGTTTTGAAGGGGGCTATTCCATTGTCAAAAAGTACGTTCGAAAAGTCCGTCCTCCCAAAGTATCGCCCTATCTGACCCTTTCATTTGCCCCTGGCGAATGCGCCCAAGTGGACTGGGGTTCCTACGGCTCAGTACCCGTGGGATCCACCAAAAGAAGACTGAGTTTTTTTGTCATGGTCATGTGTTACAGCCGAATGGCCTATGTGGAGTTTACCGTTTCACAAACCATGGAACATTTTTTGTCCTGCCATCAAAATGCCTTTCATTTCTTTGGGACATGTCCCAAAAAAATCATGGTGGACAATCTCAAGTCCGCTGTCTTGAGACGGATTGTGGGGCAGGACCCCACCTTTAACCCCAAGTATCTCGATTTTGCCAACCACTACGTTTTACCATCACCCCCTGCACGTGGGCAGGGAACGAAAAAGGCGTGTGGAAATGCCGTGGGCTATGTGAAGAAGAACTTCCTTGCGGGACTCCGTATTCCTGATTTTCAGGCCCTTGGACCGGCTGCCGGGTACTGGTTGGACAACATCGCCAACGTCCGCATTCACGGAGTTACCCGTAAAAGACCGATCGATCTTTTTGAGGAGGAAAAGAGTCTTTTAAATCCGTTGCCCCACAACCCGTTTGATGTGGGCGCCATCAGCCAGGTCAGGGCTTCCAGCCAGTTTCGCATAACGCTCGATACCAACAAATACTCGGTCCCTGCCGAATATGCCGGATTGCGTTTGCTGTTGAAAGCCTATCCCGACAGGCTTTGCATCTATTTTCAGGACAAACTCATCGCCCGTCATGAACGCAGTTACGACCGTCATCAGGATTTTGAAGACCCGGATCACGTAAAACCATTATTGGTTCAGCGAAAAAAGGCCCGGGATCAGAAATTATTCATGCGGTTTATGGCCCTTTCCAAAAGGGCGCAGCAGTATTACCGGAAAATGGAACAGCGTCGAATGAACCCCATGCATCATGTACGCAAGATTGTCGCGTTGAGCGAGATATACTCCACTGAATCGGTAGCCAGGGCCATGGAGGATGCGTTTCATTTCCAGGCCTTTTCTTCGGAGTACATCGCCAACATTCTTGAGCAGCGCTCCCGAGTATTGCCTGAGCCGGGTGCGCTTCATTTGACCCGCCGGGAAGATCTCCTTGAACTGAAGGTGGATCAGCCGAACCTCAACGTTTATCAGAATAACGGAAAGGAGCCCCATGGACAAATTTGAATCGAACATTGAAAACAATCTGTCATATTTGAAACTTCCCTTTATTCGGGATCATTACGACCCCATGGCCAAAGAAGCGGCCCGGAAAAACTGGGCGCATGTGCAGTATGTTGCCAAGCTCATCGAGGGGGAAGCCTCTTTCAGGCAGGACCGCGCCACAAAAAGGCGTATCCGGTTCGCCAGGTTCCCGGTCATCAAAACCCTGGACCAGTTTCAATGGAACTGGCCGCAGAGCATCAACCGTCTTGAGATTCAGGATCTTTTTCGATTGAAGTTCATCGACAAAAAGGCCAATGTGATTTTCCTGGGAAGTGTAGGCGTTGGAAAAACTCATCTGGCATCCGCACTCGGCTACAACGCCTGTCTGGAAGGATATTCCGTCCTGTTTACATCCGCCATCGATGTGATCAACACCCTTTCCGCGGCCCACGCTGCCGGACACCTGAAGCGGGAACTCAAAAAGTACACGAAACCGTCTCTTCTGATTCTCGATGAACTGGGCTATCTTCCCATTGACAAGAAAGGGGCCGATCTCCTGTTTCAAATTATCAGCCTTCGATACGAACAGGGCGCCATGGTCATCACTTCCAACCGTGCATATCAAGACTGGTCTGAAATCTTTAACAACGATGCAACGCTTACGTCCGCCATCCTCGACAGGCTCTTACACCATGCCGAAACCGTTCTCATCAAGGGGAAAAGCTACCGAATGAAGGACACAATCGACGGTTAATCCTACAATCTTTTCAACTAGGGCCGGAGCCCTTTTCCGGGTTCCGGCCAACCTTAAAGGCTCCTCTAAATGACTGCATTTTCAAATCGCCGGTTTTTGTGCTTTTTCACGGAACCGCTGACACCTGGTATTGGGAAAGATCCGGAACCTGACCTTCCGTGCGCTCCCAAATGGAACACTCTTCCCTGTCGAGATAGCCCAGTACGACCCCTGGGTTCTCCGGGAAGCGCTCCATAACTGCATAGCCCATCAGGATTACACGCTTAACGGGCGGATCAATGTCGTGGAAACAACCGATTCCGTACTTCTGACAAATGTCGGAAGCTTTCTGCCCGGAGATGTGGAAAAGGTCATACGACAGAATGCCCCACTTGAGATCTATCGAAATCCGTTTCTTGCGGAAGCCATGGTCCATCTCAATATGATTGATACCCAGGGTGGGGGCATCAAACGGATGTTTCTGGCACAGGTCAGGCGTTTCCTTCCCATGCCTGACTATGATCTGGCTGATCCGGAGCGGGTTGCCGTAAGAGTCCGGGGATCCATCTTGGACGAGCGCTATACGCAGTTACTCATGGACCGATCCGATTTGGATCTCCAGACCGTCATCTTGCTGGACAAGGTCCAAAAAAGGATCAAAATCAGTAAAGAAGGTCACAAGAGACTCAAGGCCATGAAATTGGTGGAAGGTCGTTATCCAAATCTCTTTGTTGCCGGTGGAGTAGCTGCCCTCACAGGCCATAAGGCACGACACATCAAGTATAGAGGACTTGATAAACAGTATTATCAGGATATGATTCTCGAATTAATCCAAGCGCATGGCCCTGTTACGCGCAAAGATATTGACACTCTCCTGATGGACAAGCTGCCGGAGATTTTAACCGAGAAACAAAAAAAGACAAGAATCCATAATCTTCTTTATGACTCAAGTTTGACAGTTAGAAAATTATTATTTTGCTATTTCAGCTAGTTAAAAGACACACGGATTTTGTTGGCACTACCATCTGACTTTTCCGGTATAGGCTCGACGTCCCGTATTGTAGGCGGCATGGCAACCCCAACAGCCTGGAAAACTTTGCCGCAGACTCCCTTGCTCTGGCTTCTGATAGCAAGCCGCCTGCCGTTTTCTTCGATGGTGACGGTCTGTAAAGACTTCAGGTCTTGCTTTATTTCCGCCCATTCGAAACGGTGGCCGGCTTTAACAAGCCTTTGATCCAGTTCCTTTCGAAGTACCAGCGCCAGAAAACTGCAAAATACGTGACCGCGGATCGTCTGATCCTTCTGATGAAATATGGGACGGGTATCCAGCAGTGATTTGACGTCTCGAAAAACCCTTTCGACACGCCACAACTCCTTGTACTTTAGTGCCACCTTTTCGGGCGAAAGATCCGTGTTTGTCTGCAGTACCCATTTGCCGTCAAAACGCGCTTCATACGTCACTCGTTTTTCATCGATACGGGCACTGTCCTTCTCGACCTTCAAATACTTCCGGAACCCCTTGTTGCCAACAAGGCTTTTGGGTCCCTTTTTGAGTTTTTCAGTGAGCGCCTTGACGATGGCTTCGCGGTCAGCGGCATCTTTTCGCTGCTGGCGAGGGTTCTGGCAAATGATGTATCGACAACCATCTATTTGAACCTGTTTGACTTTGAGCGGCTCCCGCTTTTTCGGATCGCTGCTTTCAGTGCGAACCTCTTTGTAACGACCGGGATGGGACAAAACGCGATCTCGAATCTTTTTCACTTTTCGCATGCGGGCTCCCAGGATGTATGG
>ADZZ01000692.1 GCA_000179315.1 delta proteobacterium NaphS2 | reverse complement strand
ATTGCCCGGTTTTGGCATGGAGATACCTGAAGGTGACCATGCCGTTTTCGCATTGCAGAATATCCTGTTCCCGGATGACGCCCCGGTAGAGATATCTGCCAAGATAAATGATTGCCTTGTCGCCGTTGCCGACGTCTTTGCAGTCAACGACCCACTGTTTCGGGCAATCTTCTGGCACGCTCAGCCCGTGGTCAACAATGGCCTGGAGGATCTTTGCTCTGAAGACTTGCGCCAGAGCCTTGTGGCTGAAAAGATACCCGGAAGATTTGACCCGCCATAATGCTGTTTTTGTATTGATGCTTGCCCCCGGCATGACAACATGAATGTGGGGATGATAGTCGAGTGCTCTTGAATGGGTATGGAGTATGGTGGTAAAGCCGGCTGCTCCACCGAGTTTTTTGTCTTTTTGGGTAAATGTTTTCAGGAGATCCTGGACGCAGGCAAACATGAGGGAATAGATTGTTGCCTGATTTTTCCAGGCAAGATCCCTGAGCTGTTTGGGGAGGGTGAAGGTGATCAGATAGTATTGAGCCGGTAAGCGCTTGCTCAACTGATTCTCGATCCACTGCCGGTTTTCATGGTTCTGGCAATGGGGACAGTTCCTGTGACCACAGGAATGTGGAATATAGACCTGTTTTCCGCAGTTGTGATCCGTACATTTCGCCAGCATGTGCGGGCCATATTCTTGTCTGCATTGTGCCATGGTCTGCAGAGCCTTTGTATGGCTTGGCAGGACGGAATTCTCGTATCGGTCCAAAAAGCGGTCCCTGAATTCATTGATAATCGAGGAGAGCAGAATCATTTGACCCCTCCCCATGTTATATCAAAGGTGTTGGCCAGCGTATTGACGGCCTGGCTGGCATTGTTTCCGGTATTGGAAGTCAGATGGGTGTATCTGGTGGTGGTCAGGACACTGACATGGCCCAGGATCTGTTGTATTCAATGAGATCAACGCCTGCTTCCAGCATATGCGTTGCATAGCTGT
>ADZZ01000693.1 GCA_000179315.1 delta proteobacterium NaphS2 | reverse complement strand
GCCCAGCGGTCGTTCTGCTACTCCCCGGTTTAGGATGTACACCTGCGCACCGGCAATGGATATACGCCATCCGATGCAATTTCCGACCAGAGCGTTAGGTCTCGCCAAGTTTTCCCCATATTCCTTCTTGGTAACCTTATCAATGCCAGATGCTGCGTCTTTGCGCAGCTCCTGGAAACATTCCCGCAGCATCTCCTCGTTCATCAGATGAAACAGACTGGTGAATCGGCATTCATCTTCTTTGCGGGCCTTCTCCGCTATGCGTTGTAATTTCGTTTCCACCATTTCTCTATTTCTGAGCATAGATGATGTGTCCTCGCAACACTGTTACTCATGTGACGTCCTTTCCTCCAGCGGAGTTACCCGCCTTCTCAGGTACTACGACGCCATCCGACTTCCCCTGCCCCGTTTGCCATTCTCCCTTTATTATCGGTTGGCCGGCATACTCGCTTTTAAGCAAGAGCGCAGAGAACCTCCCGGGTTGCCGCATATTCGCAATGTCCGACATGCCATGGTCTCAGACCCCGGAGAGGCGCCATTGACTTGCCATTCGCCAATGGTCATTTTGACTTCCGTCAAAGTTAAAACGTCGTCCCTCTCAACTAATCCTTTCGAGGCTCAATCCCTTCAACCTTATGGCTTACGGCCTATCGTCTCGCTGTCCTACGCTTAATCTCGGGGATTACTCCCGTCGATCCAAGGACTCACTACCCAGTGGCTGGCCAGCCTTCCGGGGCGGGATTCACACCCGCTAAAATATGCGACCTTGCCCGGCCGCACAACTAGTTGATTTTATTACATTGTGTATTGATTCGATTCCCATGTACTTCCGCCACTTAACTTATTAAAATCATTAGAAATGTTAATTTCGACCATCCCTAAATAACGGGGCCGGAAATTCCAAAAACGTCGATTTTTTCGACATGAAATTCACCCAAAAAAGGCCGTCTTTTGACGGTCTTTTTGTGCCCTTCCCTCCCCCGTCATACCTATATTTTCCAGCACTGAAAAATATAAATATGTGCTTGTCCACTATTGTGTACATGAAAAAAATCGCGCCAATGCCGAAAAAGAAGGAGTCAAATCTCCTGATCAGCCGGCTCACGAAATTTTCCGGGGACCGCCTTCATGTAGAAATCCCACTCGAGCGTCGACCGGATTTCAAACCCGGCGATCATGTAGCCGCCATGAAAATCAAGTTTTGAGACTGAAGCCTTCCCCTCCAAATGAGGAAAGGCGTCCAGCCCCTCCCGATCCCCCATACGTCTATTTGGATTATCACAAGAGAAATGATGGCGTGGCGATGACAAAGGATGAAATAGCAGATCTTCCACTTTCAAAATTCTGAGTAGTCGAAAGTGGCATGAAAAATAGCCAACCATTTTTTGTGCAACAAGTCGTGAAAATCCACCCAACCAATTCTTCAAAATCGATTGTTACCACCCTCGGCCTCGCCGCTTGAAGGATGCTGTTGCCGTTCACATTATCCCACCAGATATTGTCCACAATAAAGCACGAAGAATATTTTGTTTTTGCCTGATTGATTTATCGTTGCAAGGCGATGCGTGACGGACTGCCTATCTTCTGATCGGGGTGCTGTTTCGAGAAAACCCTTGGGGCTCTGCCCCAAACCCCGAGGTTTTTTTAGGCATGAATGGTTTCGCTAACCTAAAACTGACCCCCTAAAGGCCAAAACGACAACCTAAAATTGACCCCCCTGAGTGGACCTCTGGTAAGAAGGATTGCTAAATATCAATCCTATGCTGGAGGCAGAAAGGAGAATGCTCACGGTGGATCAATACAGCTACATACGGACGGCACATAGGGTTTATGGCAAAGCCATAAAACAAATTGCCCGGGAGACGGGACATTCCAAAAATACAGTTAAGAAGGTC
>ADZZ01000694.1 GCA_000179315.1 delta proteobacterium NaphS2 | reverse complement strand
GCGTTGTAATTTCGTTTCCACCATTTCTCTATTTCTGAGCATAGATGATGTGTCCTCGCAACACTGTTACTCATGTGACGTCCTTTCCTCCAGCGGAGTTACCCGCCTTCTCAGGTACTACGACGCCATCCGACTTCCCCTGCCCCGTTTGCCATTCTCCCTTTATTATCGGTTGGCCRGCATACTCGCTTTTAAGCAAGAGCGCAGAGAACCTCCCGGGTTGCCGCATATTCGCAATGTCCGACATGCCATGGTCTCAGACCCCGGAGAGGCGCCATTGACTTGCCATTCGCCAATGGTCATTTTGACTTCCGTCAAAGTTAAAACGTCGTCCCTCTCAACTAATCCTTTCGAGGCTCAATCCCTTCAACCTTATGGCTTACGGCCTATCGTCTCGCTGTCCTACGCTTAATCTCGGGGATTACTCCCGTCGATCCAAGGACTCACTACCCAGTGGCTGGCCAGCCTTCCGGGGCGGGATTCACACCCGCTAAAATATGCGACCTTGCCCGGCCGCACAACTTATTGATATTCCATCGGAAAGGAGCTTGGCAACATGTTTATTCTAAACGATATCTTAAAGCCTCTACAAAATGCTTTTTCTTCCACCAATCTCGGCAGGGAACGAGCACACTGGTTCTCTTATGCCATCCTGGCTTTCATCATCCCTTTCACTTCATCTATCTCTTCAAACGTGTTGCGTTGCCTCAATACCTTGTTTGGGCTCAACATTAACAAACGTCGATTCTACACCTTTATGGCTTCCAACAAAATACCATGGCATAACCTATGGGCCGCCTTATGGCACCTCATTCCTGACCCCTTGTCCGATGGGCGACTTATGATCGCATTAGATGATTTCATCAATCCAAAGACAGGTCGCAACATCTTCGGATGTTCTCATATCTTCGATCATGCCGCAAAGGACAATCAATCCAAATATCCATGGGCACAGAATGTGGTTCTTATTGGTCTGTTAAAGGTCATCAAAGGACGATGGGCTTGTCTCCCCCTTTCACAGCGATTTTATTTGCCCCAAAAGGCCATAAATGCCAAATCGGACAATATGAGGGTTGCCGGAAAGGTCGTTTCTTTCCAAACCAAACTCCAACAAGCTGTCGAGATGGTAATTC
>ADZZ01000695.1 GCA_000179315.1 delta proteobacterium NaphS2 | reverse complement strand
AAGCCATTGGACCCCATACATTCTCATTGTGTGAAACGTGGTTTACCGAAGAAGGCCGAAGCGGCCAGCGCCGGATGTATGGCCTGATCAATCTGGTCCGGCACTACCCGGCAAGGTATGTGGAAAAAGCCGCCGAACTGGCAAAGGCAAACGGATTGAAAAGCTCCAAGGCATTGCGGCGTATGGTGGAGCGCATGGCAGACGATGAAAAAAAGACGGAACAACTCACCCAGAACCATCCCCTGATTCGGCCGGGAGAAGACTATGCGGCTTTCTGGAATCAACATGCTGCTGGAGGATCATCCCGACCGATTGTTACCGAATCTCGGGTAAAACTGTCTCAGGTTTGGGAACAGGCCAGCTGGCTGGAGGTGATAAGGGTTTTTGACCTTGAGGTGGATCCTAAAAGGAGCCGCCGGGACGATGAAATATGGATCAAATCGCCCTTTACCCATGAAGAGAAGGCCTCAATGCATGTCAGTTTGTCGGAGAACATTTTCAAGGACTTCAGTAGCGGCAAAGGGGGTGGCATCATGCAGTTCTGCCGGGAGATGCTGCTCCAAAAAGGCCGGGAAATGACCATGTCCGAGGTGGCCCGGTGGATGGTTAAAGAAGGGATTGCGACGGCAAATCATCCGAAAAGTTTGGTCAAACAGAAAGAGAAAGCCGCAAACACAGGTACAAATCCAGCCATTAAAATCGATTTGCGTCGTTATTTGCGAACCGATCATCCTGAGTTATGCAGGCGGGGCATATCGGCCACCACCTGTCGATACCTGGGGTGTGGGTTTCTCCCCCGGCGGTCATGGGCGAAGACAGGTTCACCGCTTAACTCGCGGCTGGTGTTTCAGGTCCGTGGTGTAAGAGAAAATGGCCAGGGTCTTCAACCGGTGATTCTCACCCATACGGGACGAGCACTGAGTATGGAACAAGAAGAGCTCAA
>ADZZ01000696.1 GCA_000179315.1 delta proteobacterium NaphS2 | reverse complement strand
GTGGGCATTATTCAGACCTCTTTTCCGGCTTGGAAAAAGGAAATGGGGATGTTTGTGAACCTGCCAGAAATTTCTCAGCACGCGCAGAGTATTTTCAGGCAGCGGCACCAGCCGGTCTTTGTTGCCCTTGGCGTCGCGAATATGAACTCGCATATTGACGGAGTCGATATCACCGACAGTCAGCCTGATTCCTTCGCCAAGGCGCAGCCCCATGCTGTAGGTGGTAAAGAAAAAGACTTTGTAGCTCAACTTGTTGGTTTCGGCGAACAGCCGGTTGAGCTGCTCAATGGATAGAATATCCGGGATCCTGGATGTTCTTGGCGGTTTGATTAAGGGGATGTCTTCCCAGGTTTTGTTCAGTACCCTGGCGTAAAAGAACTTCAGACCATACAGATCGAGCTTGACCGTACTCCAGGAATGGCATTCCAGAAGCTCATTAAAATAGTCAAGCAACTGGTCGGATGTAAGATTGACGATCCTGCAATCGAAATAGTTTCCGATTCGCCTGATCGCCCTTGAGTACGCCTCAATGGTTTTTGGCCGTAATCCATTGAGTTTCAGGTATTTCTGGTGCTTCCGGTAATACTTGTTGAATTGCGAATTTTTTGGCATGGTGGTATCCATTGTAATCTCCTCCTTGTAATGATTGAAATGAAAGGCAAATGCGCCTTCCTTGATGATTTCTTTTTATTACAAAGTTGGAGGAGATTACAGCAGGTTAATCTGGGAGAAAAAAAATCGCTGGAATTGTCTGCCGCGTAGCGGCTTCGTCCAACAAGAGTTCTGCAATCTTTTGCAGCGTCAATTGATGCATTCTCAACCATACGAAACAAAGCAAGCTTAGCTCACGCAAATCAGCTGCTTGATGAGCCAGAAGCTACTGCTATGATAAACGCAATATATACAATTTTTAGGTATATTCAGGATTGTTTTCATCGATATGAGCATTAAACTGCATAACCATGCCAATGCAGCGGATCGGCAAAAAGCCGCCGCCCGCTGATTGGCCCCGTTCGCTTTCAATACGATATCCATGAAAGGAATAACTCCTGATGTACGAAAAAATCAAAAAAGAGATTTCTCAAGAGTATTACCAACAATATTTTCCAAATGAAGGTCAAAGATTTGTGGCATGGTATTTACGCAATATCCATTTGCGGGATATGACGGAAGCAAGATTTGATCTTACGGATGGGCAGGATGATAAGCAAATAGACGCTATTGTAGTTGATGATGATAACAATACAATTTATGTTATTCAAGGGAAATTTATCGGTCAGGGAAGTGTCGATGCTGAGCCATTAAGGGAAGTTCTATCCTCTTGGGTACAGCTAAAAGATATCGTGAGGCTTCAGGATAATTGCAATGAAAGGTTAAAGAAAAAATTGTCTGAAGTGGCACTGGCGATTGAAGACGATTATGATATTGTTTTTGAATTAATCACAACCGGAAGCCTTACCGATAGTGCACAAAATGACTTGGCTGCTTTTCAAGCTAATTTGGCAGAGGCTGACGACTTTCCCGCATCCATTCATGTTTTAAATGAGGATGAATTGAAAGTCCGTTATGACATGGCATTGGAAAAAGAGAATCCTACTATTAGACATTCAATAAAATTAGAGCATGAAAAATTCATGACCATGGATATCGGGGGGACTAAGGTTATTGTAGCCGCAATTCCCTTGAAAGATTGCATCAGGTTCCCTGGAATAAAGGATGGAACATTATTTCAAAAAAACGTCCGTCAATCACTGGGTTTAAATAACCGCGTTAATAAAGGCATAAAATCAACCATTTTTAAAAACAGTCAGGATTTTTTCTTTTATCACAATGGAATAACTGCAATTTGTAACAAAATTCAAATTGGTGAAGATGGAATTTGTGAAATGCGCGGCGTGAGTATTGTTAACGGTTGTCAATCTTTAAATACAATACTTTCTTGTAGCGAAAAAGTTAAAACACTGGAAAATGCATATATCATGTTCAGGTTTTATGAGATCCCGCAGCGTGATAGAGCTGATAAAATCAGTATTTCAACAAACTCACAAAGTGCTGTTAAACCGAGAGATTTGAGAAGTAACGACAGGAGGGTATTAACTTTAAAGAAAATTTATGAGCAGAAATATCCTCGTGGATATTTGGTGACGAAAAGAGGTGAAGAGGCTCCAGCCGATAGGGATAAAAATTTGGTTGTTGATTTGTCTGACTTAGGTAAACATATGATATCTTGGCACTCTCAAAGGCCAAACATCGCATATAGTGAAACAAAAATTTTTGACAAATATTTTGAACAGCTTTTTAAAAGGGATTATGGACCTGAAAAAATTTATGCCCTATCATATTGGAATTCAGAAGTAAGAAAGCGATGGGTTAAAGAGAATCCTTTATCTTTGAATGAATCGCTTCTTGCTATGAAAGCATATGCCCCTCATCACCATCTTTATGCAATTTCTTTATGTTTCTGTGTGGCAAATAATATTCCTGAAGGCGTACCAAGCCCAATCGTTACTTTTAACAAAGCTTCAGAAACCGATATGGTTTCTCAAATTGTAGATATGGCAGGAAGCTGTTTGAACAGCGCATTGGAAGCTGCTGCCAATGAGCCTCTTCCAGCAAATAGAGTTTTCAGCCCGCAGAACTGGATAAAAACCAAATCATGTTTGGCGGGTATTAGAGCAGCCACAAGACAGTACTTTAACATGCTTCCTGCGCTTCCTGGCGGCAAAGATTTAAAGGAAAAGCTTCAAGCATCACTAACGATGGACACATCAGATTTTGAGGCAAGGTGGGCAGCAGATTGACCAGCGAACAACAGCATAAACTCAGACTGGCAAATCCGCTGCGCTCCTTTGCCATCTGGTTATGCTGGGCGTTATGTCAGGTTCCATGGGACTTGTTTATGGAGGCGACAAAACTACGAAATCATACTGATAATGGAAATGGAGGGGAGCATAAATGCAATCAGCTCTACCCCATAAATATGGGGATAAAACCATAAAATACAAATTTTCTATTTTATTTCAGATGCTAAAATCTACTTGTTGTTTTTTTCTTGCAACGGCTCTTGCTGTTCAATTTTTATCGTGCGGAATCGCTCAAGAAGCTATAGACGCTTTTGCCGCCAAGAAAATTGTAGGCGAGTGGAGATCGTCGAATGAAAATAAATATATGATTTTCGAGTTTAAATCTGATGGCACATATTCTTTAGAGTTAAAAAATGATGAAGGTAGCATAGGTGGCATAATTACTAAAGCGGTTGGGGCAAGGGCTTTTGGCAAATGGCAAATAAAGACCGCTCAGCTTTATCTCAAGATTGAGGAAACAACTGGACTACTCAAAGTCATCGATGTTCCTATTGGAGAATGGAGTTCAGGCAAGGAGATTAAGCTTGAGTCAGATTACCGTATACTGATTATTGAGGATGAACAATTCCATAGAGTTTCTCCGTAACCATATATTGCAATTTCACTGATTGGAAAAGGTGCTATATCCTCATAACGAATAAGGTTAGATTGTGAGAGCGGAGCGAACCACAATCTGAACCGTTTGTTGGACAAGCCCGGTTACTATATATAGAAAACAGCTTTTTTGAAAGAGGCAGCTTGATCAGGACAGAAGTGAGACAGGGATTTTCTGCTTCTGCCCATATGCTCTTTGAAATAGATTTGCCTGAAGAACAAGGCTTTCAGAAGCGGAATATGCAGTTTTTTTGCGCATAGGTGTCCATTACCGGGGAAACCGGGCTTTTTCATAAACCGGTGATGTTGGCTCTGGGTTACATAACGATTTCTCCGTGTTCGCTCATGTAAGGCAGGTGGACCTGCTTCGCCGGCGGTTTTGCTATTTTTGTCAGGACAATTTTCATGGCCGCTCCGCATACCGGGCAGGTAATTGTTGGCCGTTCTTTCAATTTCTTGGCAAACATATTGAGCGGATTAACCCGGAGCACCATCTGCAAAAAACAGATGAGCTTTTTGCTGCATGGATGGAGAAAACCGTAACACCTGGCCCTTCGAAAGCCCTTGGGCAGCACATGGAGCATGAGCAGATAGAGGAAATATTCCCCGGTGACGGTCCTGCTTCTGTATTGCCCGGTTTTGGCATGGAGATACCTGAAGGTGACCATGCCGTTTTCGCATTGCAGAATATCCTGTTCCCGGATGACGCCCCGGTAGAGATATCTGCCAAGATAAATGATTGCCTTGTCGCCGTTGCCGACGTCTTTGCAGTCAACGACCCACTGTTTCGGGCAATCTTCTGGCACGCTCAGCCCGTGGTCAACAATGGCCTGGAGGATCTTTGCTCTGAAGACTTGCGCCAGAGCCTTGTGGCTGAAAAGATACCCGGAAGATTTGACCCGCCATAATGCTGTTTTTGTATTGATGCTTGCCCCCGGCATGACAACATGAATGTGGGGATGATAGTCGAGTGCTCTTGAATGGGTATGGAGTATGGTGGTAAAGCCGGCTGCTCCACCGAGTTTTTTGTCTTTTTGGGTAAATGTTTTCAGGAGATCCTGGACGCAGGCAAACATGAGGGAATAGATTGTTGCCTGATTTTTCCAGGCAAGATCCCTGAGCTGTTTGGGGAGGGTGAAGGTGATCAGATAGTATTGAGCCGGTAAGCGCTTGCTCAACTGATTCTCGATCCACTGCCGGTTTTCATGGTTCTGGCAATGGGGACAGTTCCTGTGGCCACGGGAATGTGGAATATAGA
>ADZZ01000697.1 GCA_000179315.1 delta proteobacterium NaphS2 | reverse complement strand
TCCTGGTGGGAGAGACGTAACACTCCGCTACAACCCTTCCGAGCAGGGCAAAGAGATAAAGGTCTGTCACAACGGCCGTTTCGTCCAAAAGGCGAAACTGGTGGACACCTACGCCAATTGCTTTGTGAAACGTGATCGCCCGTCTAAAACCATTGAAGCACTTGATCCTGAAAAGGCCGTCGATCATAAGCGGGAAAGCAGACCCAAACAACCTGTTAACTTCAGCAGGATCTCCGAAGCCGAAAAGGGGGATGGCTATGTATAAAAAGGTCTATGGGCTGACCCACTACCCTTTTGAAAAAGATCTGGAACCGGACAAACTGTTTGGTTCAAAAGCTGCTGATGAGCTTGAAGCCCGGCTTCATTATCTGTTGAAGCTGCGCGGTATCGGGCTTGTCACCGGAGAAGTGGGCAGCGGGAAAACCAGTATCTGCCGAAAGATGGCCGCTTCTCTGAATACGGGTCTGTACCGGGTGTTTTACGTTCCTCTGACCACCGGCAATGTAACGGATATCTACAAATCCATTGCCTGGGAAATGGGGCTAACCACGGAACGGAGCCTGGCAGCCCTTTATCGTTCCATCCATATGGAGGTCAACCGACTCTGTCTGGAATCCAAAATCAGGCCAGTGCTGATTATTGATGAAGCGCAATACTTGAGAAACGAGGTCCTCGAAAACCTCAGGCTGCTGACAAACTATGAGATGGACTCACAAAATCGTCTCTGCATGATATTTGTTGGCCAGGCCGAGTTGAGGCGACGGCTTTCACTGTCCGTCCATGAGCCTTTGGCTCAAAGGCTTGTGGTGCGTTATCACATATCCGGTCTTGCAAAAGAGGAGTTGCTCCCTTATCTGAAACACCGGCTTGAGTTGGCCGGAACCCAGATGGATCTTTTGAACAGCCGGCTCTTGAGCG
>ADZZ01000698.1 GCA_000179315.1 delta proteobacterium NaphS2 | reverse complement strand
TCGCAACAATGGGGCCCGACCCATTCCAGCCGTCGTCTAGGGCTTTCGTTTTCTTTTCTCTAAACTGCACAATGCTCTCCGCCATGGTTTCCCACGCAAAGAGTTTTTGTAGAATATGTCTTTCGGGCGCCGTCAGGTCCCGATCCGTATCAAACCGTTTACCGTATTTCGTTTCGATAATCATCCGTTTCTCCAGAATCAAATAGGTTAAAACGGTTCGATATTATAAATAATTAAGCGTCTAATTCAAGAAAAAACCCGAAAAGGACCGCGTGGCGGCCCCGTTCGGGCTTTTTTGCGCATTAATAAAATATCGATGTTACACGACCGGTCTCGGCAAAACACCTGCTCTCTCTGCGATTTCGGGCACTTTGTGTTCCCATTCAATGGCCATGAGGTGCACGCCCGCGACCCCTTCCATCTCTTTGAATTCTTCAATCTGTTCCAGGGCGAATTTGATGCCTTCTTCAGCAACCTTCCCTTTGCCGGCACCCCGGAGGCGCTTTATCAGGGATTCCGGAACATCCATTCCCGGAACCTGTTTGGACATGTACAGCGCCATACCGACACTTTTCATGGGGGTTACGCCCGCCAATATGTAGCATTTTTCATGAAGCCCCATGTCCACGGCCCTTTTCATGAATTCCCTGAATTTATCCATGTTGTAGATACACTGAGTCTGGACAAAGTCCGCACCGGCGTCGATTTTCTTTGCCAGGCGGTAGACGCGGAAATCGAAGGGTTCCGCAAACGGGTTGCTGGCGGCCCCGATGAAAAATTTGGGCGCCACATCCACGTCGCTTCCGTTTAGAAACTTGCCTTCGTCCCGCATGGTTTTGACGGTGTGTATCAACTGCATGGAATCGATGTCATACACATTTTTGCTCTCCGGATGGTTACCGAAGGACTGGTGATCACCGGAAAGACAGAGCATATTACGAAGGCCCATGGAATAGGCCCCCAGAATATCGCTTTGAATGGCCAGACGATTTCTATCCCGGCATACCATCTGAAAATTGGGTTCAATGCCATGCTCCAGAAGAATCAGTGAAGCGGCCCAACTGGACATGCGCACCACAGCGGTCTGATTGTCCGTGACATTGACGGCATCAACGACCCCTTTCAAATGGTTTCCCTTCTCGATCAGGTGTTCCACGTTTGCGCCCTGCGGCGGCCCGCATTCACCGGTAAAAGCGAAATGACCTGCGCGCAAAACTTTCTCCAGATTACTCCCCGCTTTGAGCTCACTCATTTTACCAGTTCCTCCCTGATCATTTTCCTCGGACCGCCATCCCTTGCAGTGGTCCAGCTCTTGGGCGGTCTGAACTCAAGAAGTTCGCTCAGACGACCCTGTTCCGTCATTTTGTTGACAATCATGTCCCAGATGCAATCCACGTCCTTACTGATTTCGCATTTTCCGTGGGAAGATCCACCGCAGGGACCGTTCAGCAGGCTCTTGGAACATCGGGCAATGGGGCAGAGGCCGCCGAACAGGTGTATGGCGCATGTGCCGCAACCGGCGCATCGTTCCGCCCATACGCCGTGCTCAACGGCGCCGCCCATGAATTTCGTATTGACCCCCGGAAACACCTTCTTTTCGGGATAACGTTCGGAAAGAAACTGAGGGCCGACGCCACATGCGATGCTGATGACCGCATCGTAATCCCCAACGATCTCTTCTAGTTCGTCAATATATTCAGGGTCGCACTGTCTTTCCAGCGTGTGCTCGCCAACCACCACATCCCGGCCTTCTTTTCTGCCGTGGATGCGTAAGCTGGAGGCGAGGATGCCCACTTCTTTGGCGCCCCCCACATTACACACCGTTACGCAACCTTTACATCCAACCACAAGGATTTTCTTAAAATCCTTTACCATTTCAAGCAGTTCCTTGATCGGTTTCGATTCTGCAACAATCATTGTTATTCCTCGCAGCGTTTAATAAGTTCTATGCGGTGGGGACCGGTCCCAGTCCCTTGACGGTGTCGACCATTCGGTTCGCCACTTCCACAAATTCCTGGCCCTTTCCGGCGCTCATTTGGAACACATCGATCCGTTCCGGTTCAATGCCGAGGCCTTCCAGAATGTCCTTGACCTGTTTAACACGCTTGGCGGCTTTGGTAATGCCGCTGATATATTGGCAGCTGTCCTCCTGGCAGCCTGCCACATAAACACCATCCGCACCTTCTTCAAATGGTTTCAAAAGATGCAGGGTCTCGATTCTTCCCGTGCAGGGGACCTGAATGAGTTTAATATTATCCGGTAACGCCTTTTTCATGCCATGGGAAACCTTGGCAGCGGATGATGCACAATTTGAGCAGCAAAAGGCGACAATTTGAGGTTTGAAGTCATCCATATAACCATCTCCTTCAATGATGAACAGTTGTTATGGTTTTCCACCGACGGCTCCCATGGCTCAAAAAGAGCCGTCAACAGATAATCTATTGGGTGGCCAGGAGCACTGAAGGTGCTTCAGACAGCATTTGATCGCTGCAATTGGCCATGAATATCGCCTTTCCGGGGCATTCCGCGACGCACATGCCGCAGCCCCGACAGAGAGAAGCGTCAATGAAGGCCGCTCCGATTTCTCGGTCGATGACCGGGATTTGAAAGGGACAAGTCCTCACACAGGTGCAGCAGACAGCGCATTTTTCCGTATTGACGTCCGCCACCAATCCACCTACCTGGATCGTGTCCCGACAAAGCAGTTCCATGGCTCTGGCAGCGGCGGCTTTTCCCTGCGCAATGCTTTCGGATACGCCTTTGGGATAAGCTGCCAGGCCGGCCATGTAAATGCCTTCCCTCGTGGTGTCAACGGGTCTCAGCTTCTCGGGTGCTTCGGCAAAGAATCCGTTTTCATCCAGATCAACGCTGAAAATATCGGCCAGTTCCCCGTTGCCTGTTCCCAGAATGGCCGTTTGAAGGGAAACGAAATCAGCTTCCAGGAGAATCGGTTTTTGAAGTACCTGATCATGCACCACCACGTTCAACTTATCACCCATCTGCTGAACCTCAGGCTTCTTTTCCAGCTCATAGCGGATGAATATCACGCCTTTTTCACGGGCTTCCCGATAGATAAGCTCACGCTCGCCAAAGGTCCGCATATCGCGATAGAGGATGTAAATGTTCATATCCGGGTTTTTGGCTTTCAGATCGATGGCCGCGCGAACCGAAAAAGAACAGCAGATGTTGCTGCAATGGGCACAGCCCAGATCGCCGCGGGAACCGACACATTGAATGAAAACGGCGGTATCGGCCTTTTCCAGTGAAGCGGGGTCATCCATGAGCCTTTGTTCCAGTTCGGACCACAGAAGCACATTTTGATGTTGGCCGTACAAATATGCCTCGGGTTCGCGGGCGGCTCCGCCGGCAGCCAGGATAACGGAACCACAAGGGACTTCCTTTTCCGATCCGTTCTGAATTACGGTCGTCAAAAAACTCCCGCCGAATCCCCGGTTGGCCTTGACGATGGCATCCGTCATCACCGTGATGTTTTCGTCCTTCGTAGTGGCATCCACGAGTCCTTTCAGGTGCGTCTGAACATCATAACCCTGCCAGGTCGTGCGGATGTGACGGCCGTTGCCGCCCAGCATCTTTTCTTTTTCCACCACCGTGACGGGGTACCCTTCACGGCTAAGTGCCAGAGCGCTTTCAAGGCCCGCAATGCCGCCGCCCACCACCAGGGCGCTTTTGGTCACCGGTACCTGCTTAAGGGCCGGGGCGCTCAGGAATCCCGCGCGCGCGACGCCCATGCGAATCCGATCCTGAAGCTGCGTTGCGGGGTTTTCTTCAGCCATGTTCCGCAAATCCACCATTTCATAGAGGTACGGATTCAATCCCGCGAGCTTAAGGGCATCCTGCAGCAGGTTTTCGTGAATAACCGGCGTGCAGGAAGCGAAGACCAACCGGTTGGTGCCTGTCTCCTTGATTTTGGCGCTGAGGGTCATCCGTAAATCGCCGTTCACACCCAATGTGGCGGCAACTCCAGGCGCCTTTGCGGCATATGCCGCTATTTTTTCCCCGATGCCGGGATCCATATCGGGGCACAACTGCCAGGCGAACAAAATGGCAGGCGCTTTTTCATCGTCGGCTGCGGGTTCCGGGTATTGCTCCGGCGGTGAAAAGGGTACTGGTTGAACAACCGCCGCCACTTCGGATGCGGAAGCTGCCGCCTGGACAATGGACTGCCCGATATCGTTGGGTCCTGACGCGCCACCGCACACAAAGATGCCGGGAATGTTCGTGGAAACGGGTTTGAAGGGTTCGGTTCCGATGAATTGATCGGGCGTCAGGTTAAGGCCTATCTGGTCGGCGATCTGCCGGGTCTGTGCCGCAGGTTTGAGGCCTACCGACAAGACCACCATATCGAATGCTTCGCTGTGGCCTTCGCCCTTTTCATCCGCATAATCGATCATGAGATTGTCGGTTCCGGTTTCAATGTCCACCGTATGAACACGACTCCGGATGAGCCGGACATCTTTTTCGACGGCATCGTTCAGATAGTCTTCAAAACCCTTTCCGTGGGTTCGCATATCCATATAAAAAATGGTTGTTTCAATGTCTTCGTCAAAGGCTTTGGTGTTCACCGCTTCTTTGAGGGCATACATGCAGCAGACGCTGGAGCAGTAGGGGGCATCGCAATGGTTGATGTCCCTTGAGCCCACACACTGGAGCCATGCAATTTTCTCCGGTTTCTTGCCGTCGGATGGCCTTTTGAGGATGCCGCTGTTGGGTCCCAGGGGTTTTTGAAGCTGTTCGTATTCCACGCTGGTGATCACATTGGGGTTTAGTCCGTATGGATAGGTTGCCTGTCCCGCGGGATCAAAGGTTTCAATGCCCGCCGCCAGAATAATGGCGCCGACAGTCAACTCTTTCTTTTCTCCTCCCGTTTCCAGGGTCGCCTTGAAATCGCCGAGTGTTCCGGAGAGGTTCACCAGTTGTGTGTCCAGCAAGACTTCTATGTTAGGATCCTGATCGCAGGCGGCAATGCGGGGATCCAGCTTGCAGCACGCGCAAAGAGGATAAATTCGATGAAGGCTGGGTAACATGCCGCCCAATGATGCTGCGCGTTCAACCAGGTGGACACCATAGCCTGCGCCGGAAAGGGAAAGCGCCGCCTGAATGCCGGCAATACCCCCTCCGATGATCATTATCGGGCCTCTGGGTTTTTCTTCACTCATAACAATTGTCTCCTGCATTTTGAGCTGATGGTTTGGGGATAAACAGGGGGCCGTCAACAGGGAAAAGAATTATGTGCCGACCATTTATCCATTATTCTTTTTGATCCAATAATGTGCTTTGTGAAATTTGTTACTTGCCACACAGACTACTTCGCTGTCAAGAAAAATGTCAGTTATTCACACGCTGTTTTATCATGGCATATTTTTTCTGAAAATCCACCGAGCAACAAGTGTATTGCATGCGGATAGCCAGCCCGAGCTTTTGCGCCGCCTTGACGGCCTGATCGGACCAGACCGCCATGCGGGTGATACCGGCCCGGATGGCCAGCGTTTCTATTTCCAGCCCGGTCTTATCACGGGGTCTTTCGCATCCCAGTGAGATGGGAACTTCCGGCATCAGCAAACGGGCCTGCGCCACGAGGCGTGCGATTTCCAGCGGGGAAGGGGGGGATGCCCCCGCCATGGGTGTGCCCGCAAGGGGTGTCAGCACCACAATCACCAGCACGTGGGGCGCATGGGAACGAATTATTTCCAGTGCCTTCATTTCCCCTCTTATTTTGCCGTGAAAAAGTCCGGTCACGATATGGGGGGCCAGTTGAAGTCCGCTTCCCTTAATGGCCGAAAGCGCTCTTAAGACGGTGTCCAACCCATCCAGATGATAGATGGCGGAGGCCGTTTCATGGTCGCCCATGACGTCAATGAGCCCCTGTTTTACACCGGCGTTTTTAAGGGCGCGGCAGGTTTGGTGGTCTGGAAAACCCGTGTGGGCGGATAGAAACAGCTTCGTCTCAGCTCTGATCTGAGCGATGGCCGGCAGGAAACGTTCCCAGGGGAGTTGTCCGCACCGGTCGGAACCGCCGGTCAGCAGTACGCCATGTGCCCCGTTCTCTGCAAAAGCCCGGCATCGCCGCACCAGATCTTCAGGGGTCTCGGATTTGATCATGGGCCGCAACAAAAGGCCTTTGCAATGCTCGCACATGAGGCGGCAGTTGCCACCGGTGATGGACACGGCGGGGTAACGGCCCCGGATGTTTCCATAGCGGATCATGCCGGGAAGATACAGATCCAGGGTTTTGCCGTGATGTCTTCTGGTCACCTGCCAGGCCCTCCGAAAGAGTTCCCGGTCCTCAGCCCTTAAACGTGTTTCTGTTTCCGGCAAAGCGGATTTGCGGCTTTTGCTTGACATGGACTGGCGAAAGAATAGATTAAATTTGATGACAAAATTTCCCTTTTCCGGATAGACACCTCAAAAACTAATCGTGGGAAAGGGCGATCAAAAAAATCATCCATATCCCGAAACAAAGCCGGGGTCAACCGATTATCCCCTGAAAATATTTACATGGACAAAACCAGATCCCTTTTTTTTATCAGTCTTGGATGTGCCAAAAACCGTGTGGACAGTGAGCACATGCTGGGCATCTTAAAACGTGACGGTTATGAGCCGGTGGATGAAATCGAAAAGGCCGGGTGTGTGGTGATCAACACATGCGGCTTTCTTCAGGAAGCGGTTCAGGAAGCCATCGACACCATTCTGGATGCGGCCCGTTTCAAAAAGCGGGGAACCCTCAAAAAGCTGGTGGTCGCAGGATGCTTTGTACAGCGCTACGGCTACAAGCTGCGAAAGGAAATACCCGAGGTGGACGGCTGGCTCGGCACCGGGGAAATACACCGGATTGCAGATGTGCTCGAAGGGGATTCGGAAGGGGAGAGCGTACCCATGCACATCAGCCGTCCGGTTTTTCCGGCGGATCATTGCCTGCCGAGAATCCGGACGACGCCCTTTTACACCGCGTACCTGAGAATCGCCGAAGGGTGCGCCAACAGGTGTTCCTATTGTCTCATACCCAAACTGAGAGGACCTTTCAGAAGCCGCGCCATGGATGCGCTGCTTTTAGAGGCATCGGAGATGGCTTCCGAAGGTGTCAGAGAAATCAATCTGGTGGCCCAGGATACCAGTCGCTACGGGGAAGATATTTATGGGGAACGGCGCATCATGTCTTTACTGGAGGGGCTTTCCTTAATTGAGGGCTTTCAGTGGATTCGGCTGTTGTATTTTCATCCTGCCCGGTTGACGGAAACATTTCTCGATTTCATTGATGAAAACGAGCGAATCGCACCGTACCTGGACCTTCCATTTCAACACTGCCATCCGGCGATTTTGAAAGCCATGAGACGTGACCCCGAAAACAATACACCCTGGGATCTGATGACCATGATTCGAAATCGCAAACAAAGGATTCACATTCGGACATCATTAATGGTGGGTTTTCCCGGCGAGACCGAAGAGATGTTTGAATCGCTCTGCAATTTTGTGGAGATGGCCCGGTTTGATCATCTGGGGGTTTTTGTCTTCAGTCCGGAGGAGGGGACCTCGGCGTTTCGCCTGCCTGAGACGGTGGCCCATGAAATCGCTCTTGAAAGACAAAAAATGCTGATGAAGCTGCAGGCAGGTATTTCAAAGCGCCTCAATCAGGCGAAAGTGGGCGAGGTCCTGCCTGTTTTAATCGAGGGCGAAAGCACTGAGACCGATCTGTTGCTCGAAGGGCGAACGGCAGGCATGGCGCCCGATGTGGACAGCCGCGTGTTGATTAATGACGGAGAGGGGAGGGCAGGTGAAATTATGCCGGTGTTGATCACGGAAGCCCATGAATACGATCTGGTGGGTCGAATTCTAATGGAATGATATCCCCCATTACTTAACATGTGGCAGCAGGAGATAACAATGGAAGTTAAACGGGTAAAACTCATCTATTTTTCACCCACTGGGACCACTCAAAAAGTATCGCTGAAGGTATCGCTGTAGAGGATGTCAAGCATATTAATTTGACATTCCCAGTGGTACGTGTGCCAGTGTTTGTCCAACTGCAGCCATTCCAATTAATGAGAGCGTGGAAACTAAAATCGAGCTATGCATTCGCTGTTGTGCTTGCATTAAAAAGTGTCCCGAAGAGGCAAGGGTAATGGAAGACGAGATTTGGATAAATATTGCGAAATGGTTAAATGAAAATTGCAGTGCTCGAAAAGAACCACAAATCTTTGGCGTAGACGTGTCGCATCCAATTATGTAAAGTTTTTTGTTCGTTCGGCATAATACGAGTCCAAAAAGATCACCATCGAAGAGTCATCAGGAAACCCATTTCATTGGGCTGAATAGAAAAAGAAAGCTTTTTGTCCGAACGATCCAAGAACCGGGTCTGATATTCCTGCCAATCCTTTTCGGGTCCCGCAGGTTGTGCCAGGATGTAGATTTCGCCCCCCACGGCACCTGACCCTGCACTGACAGCCCCTTGGGTGCTATCCCTCGCTATCCCGGTGGCGATGCCCACCCCCGGCATTCAGTACCACATTTAAGAAATGAAAAACCCAGTCGTTCTTCAATAAAGCGAGTTCGCATTTCGATTTCCGCCCCGGATAAATCAGCATGATTCACCTCAATACGGCGTGGGGTCGTTGCGCACGCTGAAACAAAAAGCAGTGCCAACATCATCAACAGACACAATTTTCCTTTTTTCACAAAAAATCCTGCTCCATAAATTCCCGTAAAGCCGTTCCCATGCAACCGGCAAACAGAGTTTCGATCACCTGCCGTATGTTCATCAACCGTCCGGTCGATGATAACATTTCCCTTACCAGAAAGAATGCGGTACTTGATCCTGGTCTACAGCTGCGGCCTGAATCCCGTCATTATTCTGACGAAGGCAGATCTTCACCGGGATCCGATACATTTCGTCAGTGAAGTAGAACCTGTGGCGTTGGGCATTCCCATACACCTGGTTTCGGCATCAGATGACACGGGCCTGGCCTCTCTGGAACCATATCTTTCCCCAGGCCTCTGGGCAATGGATGAAGGTGAAACCTCAAAAGACAGGCTGGAAAGCTACCGGAAAATGAAACGTGAACTGGAATTTCTATCCCATCGCCGGCACAAAAGTGCTGACCGTGTGGAAAAGGAGCGATGGAAAGAGGTCGCCTTGAAAATTAAGGTCATCAAAAAAAGATCTGAAAGTGTTTTAAAACCGCGATCTTTGCCACTGGCCCCAGTTGATACTACTGAGGCTTTCCCGGGTTTCCCCCATGGACTGAATAAGGCCCCGAAGGGCTCCAAGCACGGCATACAGGGCCTCGGCGCCCTCTTCATCAGCGAAACCATCCTCTTCCTGAGCATCCAGACGGGATTCCAAATTACGGGCAATTTTTTCGATGGCCGTCCGTTCCTTTTCGAGGGTATCCGATGGTTTGAAACGCGCCCATTTCTTGAAAACACTTTGGATTTTCTCCCGTAATGTTTTCGTAATCGGATCCGCGGCATTGAGTAGATCCGGGGCTTTGGCGCCTACTTGGTCAAAAGCGATGGCAAGGGCGTGAAACCGATGAATGACCTGATGAAGGGCCGCGATCAAACGGGCCACTTTGTCTGGATCGTTGTCCGGAAACAATTTATAATCCAGGTGCTTTTGCGATGCCGCCAGTTGCCGCACTCCGGGCAGAAGAAAGGATTCGGCATAGCGCTTTCGAAGAATTCGTCCCTTTTCCCATGTCTTGGGGTCCCCATAGGCAAAAGCGGCCGTCACCTTCTCACATCCCTTGAAGAACCGCTTTATGCTTCCCAGAATTACTCGCTCGGGACGGCTGGGGGTCCACAGCATGTGGACCACGGCGATAATGATCAATACCAGGCCCAGCATGAGGGACGGAACCGCCAGTCCGAAAAAAGAGTAGGCCTGGGTGTTGCTGATGCCCGTCATCATCACAAACAGCAGGATGGGCACCAGTTTGAGAGCGGGTGATTTTGCTCCCACATACCCAAATACGAAGGTATAGACAAAAATCAGGCCCAAAAGGCCGAATCCGGCGCTTAACGCGGGCATCAGAAAAAAGTAGACGGGTGCCACCACGGTCCACATCACCACCAACATGACGATCAGCATTAAGACCGGACTGATGGGTGTCGTCAGCAGGCTTAAAGAGATTGAAATCACCGTTGCCGGAAGCGAGGGCCCTCCGGGCGGATTGACATAGATCCAGAAAAAGTAGGCGGCTATAAAGCACAACACGGGAAAAAGGGCTTTCCGCAACCGTTGCGGCTCCCATCCTGACGACTCATAGGGATCCGACGTCGGGGATGACACTGAAACTTCCTTTTCAGCATCAAGACCTTTGATGATCCGAAGGGAGTGAAGCAGATCACGGGTCGCCTGCTCCAGAATTTTCAGCTGCTGCAGGAAATTCATAAATACCGCTCGATCAAAGTGGGAGAGGGTTGATAAGGTGTGCTTTCTCACCGGTATGCCCCGTTTTTTGAGCAGCAGGGTATCTTCCGTCTCCTTTGCAGGATCCCCCTTGACCAGGTCTTCCTGCCAGAGCGCGGTAATCCGCTCCAGTCTTTTGTCCAACGTCGCAAGATGCTTTGAAAGTCCCGGCAGGAGTTTTTCCGGATCGAGATCGCGGCAGTCCGCGATGGTTTGATGCCACAGTGCCAGCGCATCCACCAAAGCCCTTGTGTTGATGCGTGCGGTTTCCCACAGGGGTTTGCAGCGCTGAATGGAAGGGGTGTCGGCGTAGGCCGCCTGAAAGAGCCCCTGCATCTGTGACAACCGACCCGCCACCGATGTTTGCAGGGCGTCCGGTTCAGGTTTCTTTGGGGGGTCGACGGCCAAATCCCCGCAAAGTACGGTAAAAAGGTCCCGGACGTCATTTAGGAAGGCCGCTCCCACCTTTTTCAGCTGATCGCCCGCCTTTATGGGCCACAAAAGGGCGCAGACCAGGGTATAGATTACGATACCGGCGGTCGTTTCCAGATACCTGAACGTGGCGTAATGAAACGTTTGTGAACTAAGATCGCCGTGCCCGTAGGCGCTCGCCCACACCAATGGCGGCAGAAAGCCCGCCACATACCATGCGTAACTGTAGGGGCTGAACTGCACGAAATAGCCGATCACCAAAAAATAGAGGCAGAAAAACCCCAACGCCAGCCACTGGTGCTGTGAAAGAACCGCGATGACCGTCAGCCCCACCACCAATCCGACGGTGGTGCCCAAAATGCGCATGACACCCTTTTGCAGCGATGCCCCCGTGGTTCCGAGGCTGATCACCACGATGGCGAGCGCCGCGTATCTCGGCATGTCCCAGTCCATTTCAAGGGCCAGCCAGAATGTGAGCATGATGCTCAGGGCCAGCTTGAAGGCCTCCTGAACCCGAACGCGGCCGGTCATTTGGTTTCCCGGGATTGCGTCTGTTCTGGGCTTGTGAATACCGTCTCAGGAGAGAGCTGCCAGTCCCGGCCCCATTTTGTCAGGTATTCCGATCCCCAGAGGCGGCCGTGAGGATGAAGAACAATGACCGTCGCGGTGGTCCCCACACGGAGATGGACGTTCGACGGGATTTCCTTCAGATGCACCACCACCGGGATGCGCTGGGCCAGCCGGATCCAGTCGAAACTGGGATTGACGCTGGGCAGAAGGTCCACGCCGGTGCTTCCGTCCTTTTGGGCAATACCCCAGCCGATGCTTGCCACCACGCCTTCAAGCGGCTGGTCGGGATAACTCATGAGTTTGACAACGGCACGGTCGCCCGGCCGGATATAGCGAATCTGGGTCTCCTTGAAAAAACCGTACACCCAGAAACTCTTGATATCGATCAGTGCCAGAGCTGGCTGGTTGGCCACGGTATTGCTGCCCGTCTGAAGCCTGAGATGGGTCACATACCCGTCGGCGGGCGCAAAAATTTGGGTGAATTCCAAATCAAGTTTCGCGGAACGAAGATCAGCCAGCGCCCCCTTGACGGATGCCTCCTTTTCGCGCAGTGCGTTTTCCGCGGCGACCAGACTGAGCCTGGAAATGGCACCCTTGTCCAGTTCGTAGATATGGCGGGCCCTGGCCAGTTTGTCCTTGGCTTCGGCGGCGGATGCCCTGGACCGCGCCAGGGCGGCTTTGGCCTGTTCCACCTTGGCTTCAAAGGTGCGGGGATCGATTTTCATCAGGAGATCTCCCTTGTTAACGGGCTGATTGTCCCGAAGGGGCAGTTCGACGATGGGACCGCTCACCCTGGGCGTCACCTGAATGATCTGCGCCTGGACCTGGCCGTCCCGCGTCCAGGGATTGAGCAGATAGGTTCGAAACATGACCCCCAACACAACAGCCGCCACGAGGAGTGCCGTCAATGTAATGAGTACGCCAACGGATATGGTAATGGTTTTGCCCATGGATTCTCCTTTAGACAGGAATCAAAAACCAGCTCACGAAACCGGTGCAGATCACCGAAAGCGCCAGGAAAAAAAGGGACGGATACCAGATGAACCGGGCCAGATTCAGCCGGTTTAAAATGCGCGTAATTATCCAGGCCATCACAACGCCCAAAAAGGCGGCCGGCAGAAGGGGCGGCACGTAGATGCCCCAAAAAGACATTTCAGATGGAAGATGGCTGTAATGCATAGGGTATTGGATCCTTCCTTATTTTGAATGTCTCCCGTTTCTGTTATAAAGCGCCGACAGCGGCACCGCACTCAGGCCGTGGGCGAAAACACTGATCAAGACCGTCAGCACAATGACCGAGAGGATTTGTTCGTTTCCCTTGATTCCCAGTTGTCCCACCACCATGAGCGAATAGAGCACCGACGCGATGCCCCGTGGGCCGAACCATCCGATGAAGGCCACCGACCCCCAGCCGACGCGGCTTCCCAGAAGGCTTAGGGCCACGGGCACCATGCGGATCACGGTGAGGCTCAAAACCGCATAGAGCAGTGCGCGTCCCGTAAAATGGGCACTCGCCGCGGGTACCATGACCATGCCGAAAATCAAAAAGATGAACAGCATGAGATACTGCCCTTCAGCCTCTCCGAAATTCTGGATTCGCTCCCGCACCAAGGGGGTGCGGGTTCCCAGCATGAGACCGCCGAAAAAAGCGGCGATAAAACCGTTTCCGTGGAGTGTTTCGGCCAGGGCATAGCAAATCACCGACAGGGAAATGGACACCAGCCGCTGAAACGTGGGGTTCATCCATCCCCTGGACGATGCTTTTTCCACCAGTCTGCCCCCGAGCCATCCCACCAGTGCTCCGATAATGGGACCAAAGGTGAGCTGTTTGAGCGCATAGGTCACCCAGGAACCCGCCCCCAAGGCATTGCCTCCACTGGCCCCCACGGCCGCCATGCAGGCCAGGATGGGCGGAAGCGCAATACCGTCGTTTAAACCGCTTTCCACGGAGATGGATTCTCGAATGTCCGTGGGAACCTTGCTGCTGTTTACAACGGCCTGTCCCAGGGCGGCATCGGTTGGGGAAAGGATAAAGGCCATCATGGCCAGGAACCAAAGGCTCGTGCCGTGGAAAAGCGGAACAGCCATAAGCAGGCCCAGCACCATGGTGAGGGGCAGCCCGATGAACAGCAGCCGCAGGGGGATTTTGTATTCTTTGATCAGATCTCTGAGATTGATGGTGGATGCGTCGGTGAACAGGATCACCACCAGGGTCACCGTGGCAATGATTTGCACCAGTTCGGAATCCAGCTTTGACTGAAACAGATCCAACCCCAAGGGACCCAACAGCAGGCCCATGGAGACGAATATCATGGGTCCCGTAATCGGGGACCGATCGGAAAGACGGGAAAAGAGTCCGAAGGCAAAAACCAAAAGCGCGGTAAACAAAATGGCCTTATCCATCGGGATTCTCCTGCTGAGGCTTTTCGGAACGGTACATGCTCACCAGGCGCGCCACCAGAACCGCAATGTAAAACTGGCCTATGATGGCTTCCACCTGGCAGAGAGCCCCCGCTCCCTGGGTCTGTGGGGTGATGTCCCCGTAACCGAGCGTGGTTATGGTAATAAAACTAAAATAGACAAACCCCTGGAGTTGAACCCAGGGAGGAGTTTCGGGGGTCAGCAGTTTGCCGCTGAAAGAGCCGGGGGCCAGGGTCTCTAGAAGCAGATAAATCTGTGCCCACAGAAGGCCTATGATGAGATACAGGCAAAGGGTCGCGCAGATCACCTGAAACGAGACCGTTTTCGCGGAAAAAATACCCCTGAAAAAGGCATATATCAGAACCGCCAGATACAGGATGAGAGGGATTTGACCGACCCATTGGGAAAAACGGATGACCCCGAAGACGCCGAGCCAGTGCATAAAGATGCTGATGGCCATCAAAGCGACGGAAAGCGTTAGGATGTCATTTTTTTTGTGTATGGCAAAAACAGCGAAGAAAAGTACCAGCGTCAGCAGCAGTTCAAAAATCATCCGGGACTGCGGTAGGCCCGAAAGAAATGGATTGACCAACAGATAGACCAGAAGCCAGAAGAGAAGATTTTGAAACCCGAATCGCCGCCGAATCGCTTGTTTCATCATTTGTCCCCGCTTACCAATCCGGTGTCCGCCAGAGATCTCTATCCTTTGAAACATCCATGTCGGGCTTTTGATTTTGCATGTCAAGCAGTCCACCCCAGTCTGTTCGCTGTTTCATCTGCTCCCGAATGGGAGCCGGAACCAAATCGTTTCCCATCCGCACTTCCCATCCGCCGCCCAGGGCCTTGTACATGGCCACCAGGTTAAGGGCGATGTTCCCTTTGGTCTGGGCGTACTGATCCTGTTGTTGGGAGAGGGACTGGGTGGAAGTCAAGACGCTCTCATAGGCAATGGTGCCGGCCGTATATTGAATGAGAGAAATTTCGGAGGTTCTTTGGGCGGCCTTCACGCTTTCTTCCTGGTATACCGCCTGAATTTTGGAGCGCATAAACCCGGTCATGGCGTCTTCCACTTCCCGGGCCGCGTTCAGCACCGTGTTGCGGTAAAGGGTGAGTGTTTGCTGAAAACGGGCATCCTGGACCCGCACACTGTTTGTGATTCGACCGTAGTTAAAAAGGTTCCACTGAAACGACGGTCCCACGGAAAATCCGAAGCTGCTGGATTGAAACAGGTCTCCGAGGCTGGATCGGCCCGCATCGGTCGTGCTCCAACCCAGGGAACCGAGTAAAGAAATGCTGGGGAAGAGATCCGCCTTGGCCACCCCAATCCGTGAACACTGGGCCACGGCCTGAAGTTCGGCTTGCCGAATATCGGGGCGGCGCTTAAGGAGGTCCGCCGGAACGCCGACCGCCACTTGCACCGGGGCATCCGGGATTATCCGAGGGCCTTCCAAGAGCCCGTCCAGGTCCTGTGGCGGCATGCCCAAAAGAACGCTCAGGGCATGTTGGGTTTGCCTCAGCAATATCTGAAATGCGGGAACCGCGGCGCGGGTGGTGTTCAGGAGGGTCCTGGCCTGCTGAACGTCCAGTTCGCTGACCGCACCCGATTTAAAGCGGGCTTCACTGATTTCAAGGGCCCTTTTCTGAATGCGGATATTTTCTTCGGCCAGGCGGATGCGCTCTTCAAAAGTGCGAATCTGAACATAAGCGCGGGCCACCTCCGCCGTAAGGGTCACGAGGGCATCGTCATAGCCCGCCATATTGGCCATGAGGTTGGCGTCCGCCGACTGAATGGACCGCCTGAATTTTCCCCAGAAATCCAGTTCCCAGCCCGCGTCAAAACCGATGGACGCCCCGCTGAAGTAGGGTTCCGCACCTCCCCCCGAAGCACGGTTGTAACTGTAGGACCCGGTTGCCTGCTGAACCTGTGGGTAAAGGCTCCCGACCACGACACCGAGCTGCGCCCGGGCCTCCAGGACTCTCAGCCCGGCAATCTGCAGGGTCAGGTTCTGTTGGTAGGCCAGCTCAATCAGTTTATTGAGGACCGGGTCATTGAAAACTTCCCACCATCGGCTGTCGTAGGCCTTCGTATCGGAACGGGTGTATGCTCCTTCGGTTTCCTGCCACTTGGGGGCCAACGGCGCTTCCGGCGGGTTGAAATTCGGACCGATCATGGCACATCCGCTTAAAATAGCCATTACAACCCAAAGGAAAAGGGATCCTTGCCACATGGGTTTTCTCTTGTGTGCGTTGCGCATTACCTAGACAACCCGTCTAAAGGACGGGCTTTGGTTTTGCCCCCGTAAGAGGGTACCATGCCACCCTCAGGTAATTGGCGGGAGTTGCGCCGCCGTTGGTCATTTATCAAAAGCCGAATTTCAATTGCGCGTTACAGCGATTTTTATCCTATCTATATTTGAGATACTTATGGATCATTTCAGCATCCAGAGCAACAGTAGGGAACTGGGCAGTCTATCAAGTAATCTTCTAATATTTTAGATTTCAATTTATTACATAAAATTGGATGAGAAGTCAAAGGCCCTGTATCGCCCATCCGGAATCGGGAAGTGGCCACAAATTCAACCGGGTTTCTTATGGAGAACGCCTCCGGGCTGTCGTGTGCGTTCATCTACGGTTATCCTGCCCTTTAGATAATCCGGCCCGACCTCGATGATTTCAATGCCTACATGCTGGTTTGCGCTGCCTTCGCCACGCCGGGTTACTTCAACGGGATCCGGCTTCCGGAACCAAATGTTCATTTCATCAACCATCCTTTAATTCCTTTACCGATAAGTATTTCTGGAAATGTTCACTTATATATTCCATATGGACCGTTTAATGCAAGAGGGGGAAGGGATGACTTAAAATAGGTTGTAAATTTCAGGCAGGTGAATTATCATAAAAAATTAACCGAAAGACACGGTCCGGATTAAACGGGCACCCGCCGGTGGCGTTGGAGATCGGAAAGCGAAAAGGAAAGTTGAAAACGTAAATATGACTGGGGAAATTCCAACTCTCGCACTTTTTGAAGCGCATTTTGAAAGGATAAATCGGGAATTGAACAAGGTTTTTGATTCCCGGGTACCTTTGGCCAAGGAAATCGGAACATATGCCCTGTTGGGGGAGGGAAAAAGGCTCAGGCCGCTTATCTTTGTCCTCAGCTGTCAATTGTGCGGCTATGGGGGCGAAGATTTATATCCCCTTTCAACGGTTTTTGAATATATTCACACTTCTTCCCTTCTTCACGACGATGTTCTGGATAACGCTGAAATCCGGCGCCGGAAACCCTCCTCAAATCAGATATGGGGAAATCAGGCTGCCGTTCTGGAGGGCGATTTCCTCTTTTCCAAAGCATTATCCATTGCTGTTTCAGCTAACAGTGTCCCGTTTATTTCAAGTCTCACCAAGGCGACCATGCGGATGTCGGAAGGTCAGATACTGGAACTGGTTCACACGGACGATCTGGAAACCGGGCGGGACACCTATATGCAAATCATTAACGCTAAAACCGCCGTTCTGATTTCAGCGGCCTGCGGCTGCGGAGCCATTGTCTCCGGCAGCAGTCCTGAAATTGAAGCCTCCCTGACGCGGTTCGGCCGATCCGTGGGGATTGCTTTTCAACTGGTGGATGACCTGCTGGACTATACCTCTTCGGAAGAAATATTTGGAAAGCCTGTGGGAAAAGATCTGCTGGAAGGGAAGATAACGCTTCCCCTTATCTATACCCTGGCTCAGCTTGAGCAGAATGAAAAGAAACGATTTTCAGAGTTTTTCGAGCACCGGAAAACAGACAAGGCGGCTTATGAGGCCCTTCTGGATCGGGTGAGAAAGGGCGGCGTTCTGGAAAAAATCAGGGAAGAAGCCCAAGGGTATGTGGACGACGCGGCCGTGTGTCTAAAAACCTTCCAGGATTCAGCCGTTAAAACAAACCTGCTCACGCTGATTCAATACATTATCGACCGAACCTACTGAGCGGTTTGTCTAACCATTAAACGCAGATTTGCAGCAGATCTTCAGCAAGGGTGAGTTCCCCCTGCCAGGTCCTTCGGCATTGCGCGGCGATGTCCGTTCTCAAGCACTCCGGGTAAAAATGGGTCAGGACGAGCCGTTTTACCCCTGCAAGATGCGCCATTCTGCCGGCAAGTGAGGGGGTAAGGTGGCCCTTCAAGGGCTGGTTGTCCGGCAATGCCGCTTTCAAAATCAAAAGGTCGGCCCCTTGTGCCAGCCGGATGATAGCGTCGCTGTAGTCCGTATCCCCCGAAATGACGACGCTTTTGCCATTCGCATTTTCCAGTCGGTAGGCGAGGCTTCGGGGCGTATGTTCGGCGGGCGCCGTTCTGACCCGGTAATGCGTGAGAAAGATCGTTTCGATCCTTTCGGGACCCAACCCCAGACGCGCCATCCGGCACAACGTCCCCGGTCCCATGTCAAACAGAACGGCTCGGTTTTTGAAGAAGACAGCCAGGGAAGGAGAGCCCCGGTCATTCATGGGAATGGCGGTGCCGGAACCTAAAATTGTAATGTCCATAGACAATGACCCCTTCGAATGTCGGATCTGAAGCCGATGATACAATATTTTGTGCATAAAGGAGAAACAGAATTCCATGTTTTCCATGTCCGCCTTTCATAAACAGTATGAAACGGACCGCTCCCCGCTGGTTGTCGGCGGGCGCCGTTTTGATTTCTTTGTTCCCAAATCCCTCGATCCGTTTCTTGATAAGAAGGACGTGTTCAGTGAGTTTCCCCTTTGGAGCAAGATATGGGAAGCGTCCATCGTGTTGGCCAATCATCTGGCTTCAATCCCCGCCGATCCGGATAAACATCTTCTGGAAATCGGCTGCGGTATCGGATTGGTGGGGGTGGTTGCCGCACAGTTCGGTCACCGTATCACCATGACCGAATATAATCGGGATGCCCTCAATTTTGCAGAGGCCAATGCCTCCGCCAATAAACCTCCGGACCCGGGCCTTCTTGAAATTGGGGCTCTCGATTGGACCCGGCCGGCTATTGAGGGAAGATTCGACATGATTTTGGGGTCGGAGGTGATCTACAAAGAGGAATATTTTGAGCCCGTTTTGGGGCTGTTCAAACGCTACCTCAAACCGGGAGGCGAGATTATCCTGGCGGAAGGTGTTCGAAAAACCAGTATGGCTTTCTTTCAGAAGATGTCCGGGATATGTGACATCATCGCGCGAAAACGGATTTTTCGAAGCGGCGGGGAGGAAAAGAGAATTGTTCTGGCCAGCCTGCGTTTTAAATGATGATTGGGTTGGCGTGGACGGTGTTCTCTTTTATAATAAAAATTGAGCGTTATAGAAGCGTTTTTTTTCGGGTTTCTTTGAGCCGGTCCACGATTTTGCGGATGTCCTGGGAGTGGGCAAGATCTGCCACCAGTACGGTGTCCCCGGTATCCACAACCAGGCAGTTCTTGAGCCCGAGACATGCCACCAGCCGGTCTCCATGACTTTTGACGAAGCTTTTTTCACAGTCAATGATGAGGGTTTCACCTTCCGAAAGATTTGCGTGTTCGTCGCACTCCGACCCCCTTAATTCATACAAGGATTCCCATGAACCCACGTCACTCCAGCCGCATTCCGAGGGGATGACGTAAACCGGTTGCTTGGTGTGTTCCATGATGCCGTAGTCAAAGGATATCCCCTGTATGCTTTCGTATGCACTTGCAAATTCCCGCTCAAAACGATCCGTGCCCAAGGCTTTGGCGATCTGTCCCAGTGCTGCATGGAGATCGGGCAGTTGTTTCTGGATTTCCGTAAGGATGGTTTCCGGTGTGGCCACGAATATTCCGGCGTTCCAGTAGTAGTCGCCGCTTTTAAGATACGCGTGTGCCTTGTGGATATCCGGTTTTTCAACGAAAGCCGACACGCGGAAAGCGGGTGAAGAATCCAGGCCGTCCGTATTGGGCGATGTTTGAATGTACCCGTATCCGGTTTCCGGACGTGTGGGGACGATTCCCAGGGTGATGATGCCGCCTTTGGCGGCCAGTTTTCCGGCAACTTCAAGATCCTTCAAAAACACCTGGGGTCTTCTGATGTAATGGTCCGCTGGCAGGAACGCCACCGGCGCTTCAGAGCCCAGATGCCTTGCATAAAGTGCCCCCAGCCCCATGCATGGGGCCGTATTCCTGCCCACAGGTTCCGCCAGGATGTGAACCTTCCGTCCCTCAAAAAGCGTTCCGGCTTCCGCCTGATGTTCTCTGCCGAGGATGAGAATAACGTTGTCATCGGCGATTAACGGTTCGAGCCGATCGCAGGTGTCCACCACCATGGGGCCTTCACCTGTAATGTTCAGAAATTGTTTCGGTCTCTGCCTTCTGCTTGCGGGCCAGAAACGGGTTCCGGAACCACCGCACATGATCACTGCAAACATGGTGCCTCCCTGGTGTCGAATCAGGTCCGATAGTCGGCGTTGATGTCGATGTATTCGTGGGTCAGATCGCTGGTGACAACGTGGTCGCGGAAGTTGCCCTGATGGAGGTCCACGCTCAATACAAATTCATCCTTTGTCATGATTTGAGCGGCTTGCTTTTCAGCTTCCATCCCACAACCAAGTCCGCCGGATACAATTTGCACATCGTCGATCCGAATATCAATTTGTGATTCATGCATTTCAATATCCGCCCGGCCAAGGGCCGCCAGGATTCTTCCCCAGTTGGGATCCTGCCCGTAAAAAGCGGTTTTCACAAGACTGGAATTGGCCACGGTCCTGGCGGCTTTCAACGCATCTTCGCCGGAAGCGGCATTGTTGATGATCACGTCCACCAGTTTCGTGGCCCCTTCGCCGTCTTTGACGATCATGCGAGCCAGGTTCTCCATGACGCCGGTCAATCCTTCTTGGAACAGTTTCCGGTCTTCCCCGATGAGGGCCGTGTTGCCGGCCATGCCGTTGGCCATCATCAAGACCATGTCATTGGTGCTGGTATCCCCGTCCACGCTGATCCGGTTGAAGGTCTTTTCAGCGGCAGCCGAGAGCATCTCCTGCAATGGTTCCGGTGGGACTTGAATATCGGAGAGGATAAAGCAAAGCATGGTGGCCATGTTCGGCATGATCATGCCGGCCCCTTTGGCAATTCCTGTAATGCGGTAGGACCGGTCGTCGGCCAGGCCGTCGAAACTGCTGATTTTGGACAATGAGTCCGTGGTCATGATGGCTTTGGCAGCCAAAGGGATGCCTTCCGGTATCAGGGCTTCCTTCAGGTTCAAAATGGCCGGTTCCACCTTGCCCATATCCAACCGCTGGCCGATAACGCCGGTGGATGCCACCAGGACACGTCGGGGTTCTATTCCGAGTACCTCCCCAACCAGTTCGGCGGTGCGATGGGCGTCCGCGAGACCGGGGTCTCCCGTGCAGGCATTGGCGCATCCGGCGTTGGCGATGATGGCACGGGCAGTGCCGCCTTTCATGTGCTTTCGGGTTACGAGGACGGGAGCGGCCTTCACCTTGTTGGTGGTAAACACCCCTGCCGCTGACGCCTCTTTTTCAGAGACAATCAGAGCCATATCGGGCGCGCCCCCTTTTTTGAGACCGGCGGCCACCGCAGCCGCCTTAAATCCCTTTACGCTTTGTTTTAAAATGTCGATTTCGTCAGGCATGTCTTTGTTTCACCCCTCTATTTTCCGGCACCACAGCATTTCTTGTACTTTTTTCCACTGCCGCAGGGGCAGGGCGCATTCCGGCCGATTTTTTCCTCTTTCCGTCGAACCGTAACACCGCCTGCGTCTCCATCCCCGTGACTGAGGTTCAGGTTTCGCTTCTTTTTCTTGGGGATGGGATCCGGTTCCTCCCGAACAATCTGTATCCGGAAAAGGGTTCTGAGGGTTTCCTCCCTGATTTGATCCATGAGATCACCAAACAGGGCAAATCCTTCTTTCTGATATTCCTTCAAGGGATCAAGTTGCCCGTAACCCCGCAATCCGATCCCTTCTTTCATGTGATCCATGGCCTGTAAATGCGCCACCCATTTATCATCAATGATTTGAAGAATCAGATAACGCTCAAGCCGCTCCAGATCTTCTTTTCCAAAAAGCTTTTCCCTTTCCTGGTATTCGGACAGTGCGCGCTCTTTGATCATTTCCGGAAGGTCTTCTATTTTGAGCGCATCAAAGGCCTCTTCGCCCATTTCTTCGGGTCCGATACCCGATGGAAAGCCGAACAGCCATGAAATGCTGTCGTTCAATTCCTTTATATTCCAGTCTTCAGGGTAGGCTTTGGGATCGATCCACTGTTCAACCAGTGTTTCTATTTTCTGATCGATCATGTCTTGGATGATCCCATGAAAGTCCTTTCCTTCAAGAATGTCTCTTCTCAGGGCGTAGATGATTTCCCGATGTTTGTTCATGACATCATCATAGTCCAGAAGGTGTTTCCGGATGTCAAAGTTGCGGGCTTCCACCTTTTTCTGAGCATTTTCGATGCCCCGGGAAATCAGGCTGTGCTCAATGGGTTCTCCTTCTTCCATGCCCATTTTTTCCATGATGGAAGAAATGCGGTCGGAACCGAAAATTCGCAACAAATCATCCTCCAGGGAAAGATAAAACCGGGCAGTACCGGGATCACCCTGCCGGCCGGAACGGCCCCGCAGCTGATTGTCCACCCGCCTGCTTTCATGGCGCTCGGTCCCCAGAATATGGAGTCCGCCCAGTTCGCGAACCCCTTCTCCCAGCACAATATCCGTACCCCGGCCAGCCATGTTGGTGGAAATGGTAACGGTTTTGGGCTGCCCCGCGTTGGCCACGATTTCCGCTTCTTTTTGGTGGTGTTTGGCATTGAGCACGGAATGGGGTACGCCAGCCCGTTTCAGCATCTTGCTCAGCATCTCGGACCTTTCAATGGAAATGGTCCCCACCAGAACCGGTTGACCCTTGTCGTAGAGTTCCTTGATTTCGTCGACGGCGGCCTTGAATTTTTCCCTTTCGGTTTTGTAAATGACATCCGGGAAATTGATTCGTGCCATTTTCTTGTTGGTGGGAATGACCACCACTTGCAGCTTGTAGATATTATTGAATTCAGCCGCTTCCGTGTCCGCCGTACCGGTCATGCCGGCCAGTTTTTCGTACATGCGGAAATAATTCTGAAAGGTCACCGTGGCCAGGGTCTGGTTTTCTCCGGCAACCTTGACCCCTTCTTTGGCTTCCACCGCCTGATGGAGACCGTCGCTCCAGCGCCTGCCCGGCATCATACGGCCCGTGAATTCGTCCACGATAACGATCTGGTTGTCTTTGATAACGTAATGGACATCCTTTTCAAAAAGCCAGAAGGCTTTGACCAATTGCTGGGTGGCATGAATCAGTTCGGATGTTCGCATGTATCTTTCTTCAACATCCCTGAGCTGTTGTGCTTTTTCCGCATCGCTCAAATTTTCATTCTGGCGGATATTGTGGCTTTCATCGTCCAGATCGGGGAGCATGAAATCGCTGGAACTGTCGTTTGACAGAAGATCAATCCCCTTTTCGGTAAGTTCCACGGCGTTGCTCTGCTCATCGATGGTGCAGTACAGGTCATGGTCCAGTTCCGGGAGAACTTTTTGGGACCTGAGCATGCTTTCCGTTCGATCGATCTGTTTTTTCAACGCCTGGTTCTGGGCAACCATGTCCAGATAAACCGGATTCTTGGGGTCGCCCCTCTTGATCTTAAGCAGCGTTTCAATGGTGTTGTCGTCCAGTTGGTCGCTGTCCAGCAGCTTGCGTACATCCTTTAAAAGAGACCGAATAATGGTGCCCTGTTTCTGTCTGAGCTGGATGACCAGGGGCTTGACCTCTTCAAATATCTTGTTCTCGCTGTGCTCCATGGGGCCGCTGATGATCAGCGGGGTCCGGGCTTCATCGATGAGAATGCTGTCCACTTCATCCACGATGGCATAACGAAATTCCCTCTGTACCAGGTCGTTAACTTCAAACTTCATGTTGTCGCGAAGATAATCAAAGCCGAACTCATTGTTGGTGCCGTATGTGATGTCACAGTTGTAGGCTGCTTTACGCTCCGCATCGTCCATGCCGTGCACGATCACGCCCACGCTAAGACCCAGTGCCTGGTAAATGGCGCCCATCCATTCGGCGTCCCGCTTGGCCAGATAGTCATTGACGGTCACCAGATGGGCGCCCCGGCCTTCAAGGGCATTGAGGTAGAGCGGCAGGGTGGCGGCCAGGGTTTTACCTTCGCCGGTTTTCATTTCCGCGATCTTTCCCTCATGAAGAACGATTCCGCCGATAAGTTGAACATCGAAATGTCGCATGCCAAGGGTCCTGACCGAGGTTTCTCTGACTGTGGCAAATGCTTCGGGAAGAATGTCATCCAGGGTTTCCCCCGTTTTGAGCCTCTCTTTGAATTCAACGGTCTTTGACCGCAGTTCTTCATCCGAAAGATTCTGAAAATCAGGTTCCAGCCTGTTGATCTGCTCGACCAGGGGCGCCATTTTCTTGAGAGTACGTTCGTTTTGGCTGCCGAAAATACCTTTAATAACTTTTCCAAACATGATGTTTTACCTAAAAAATAACAGGATTTGTGAGGTATGGGTGATATCAGGCCGCATTAAAAAACTTTGTGGCGCAAAAATCAAGGGCTTATGCATTGTACGGAATGAAGGCCGTCAAATAGACGACGAAGATGCCAAATATCAATTAAGGATATATCGGAGCGGATTAACGGGTGCGTTGTTCAGGTGTACTTCGTAGTGCAGGTGGGGACCGGTGGTCCGGCCTGTCTTGCCGACCAACCCGATTTTTGTTCCTTTTTTGACATACTGGCCTTTTTTGACCAGGGATTTTCTCAGATGGGCGTATTTTGTCTTAAAGCCTCTGGCATGCTTCAATACAATCACCCTTCCATAACCGCTTTGCCATCCATTGAAAATTACCAAGCCGTTGGCCGGTGAGAGCACCGGAGATCCGCTTCTGGCGGAAATGTCGATGCCCCTATGAAACTCCCGCTTATCGGAGAACGGGCTGGTGCGGTAACCGAAACGTGAACTCAACCATCCTCGGGTGGGCCATATGGATGGCGTTGAGGCCAGCAGCATTTTCTGCTCGTCAAGGAATTTTTCCAGGTCGGCATTCTTTTCCCTGCGTAGTTCGATGGCACTTTCAAGGTCATCCAGCGACTGGTGCATGGCGCGGACCAGTATTCGGCCGGTTTTTTTCAGGTGTTCCTTTGAGTCCAGCAGCGGGGCATCTGAACCACCCATGCCCCTGAACTTCTGCATATCTTGCGTGCCTATCTGGTCTGCAAGGGCTTTCAGGTCCTTTTCCTGTTTGTCAAGTTCGGCGATATCCGAAGTGACGGCGTCAATGCGATTGGCCATGAGGAGCAGCTGTTTCTGCTGGAGCCTGTTCTCTTTCTCCAGCAGGGTCATGCGCGGAAGCTTTGCTTTAAGGGAGCGGTAATCATTTATGAGACGGAAGCCCAGGAAAGAAAACCCGGCTATCATTAGAATAACGAGAATTGGAATTATACGTGGAAGTCTGAATTGTCTTACGTTGTCTGTTCCTTCGGGAACCAGTAATATGGTAAACTTTTTAGTGAACAATAAAATGCTCCATAACTGAAAACAACAACCTGAGCAGACATTTATGATCGGGCAGCATTCAAAACACACCGTTTGATAGCACACCCATTTTGGGCTGTCAACGGCTTTGGCGCAATTTTTTCTAAAGATCCCTCACATCAGTCCCGTGCTTCGGCTTTCATTACAACTGCCACATGGCTGCGTTTCCAAATATGTGCAAGCGAGTCTATCTCCCGGATCGTCGAAAATATCCTCGCGACCGCATGAGGCATAGAAGCTCATGAGGGTCAGGAACAAAAGATTTCGTATGATGGCGCTTGTTTTCATTCTCTTCAGTACCCGATAAATGGATTTTTGGGCTTGATGGGCTTACCCAACAGCTTTTTAGCCAGAAACTGAGCGCCGGAACCATTTTTCATCCTGAAAACACGATGGTAATAGTCTACGGCCTGATCCCGCTTCCCGGCCAGGTCATAACTCATGCCGATTTTGATGAGCGGCCAGGCGATCATGGCCGGATCATTTACCGGATCCTGGTCCGCCAGAATTTTCTCCAGTATGAATCTTGCTTTTTCATAATTCCCGTTTATAAGATCGTTGGTGGCTGTCAGGTAGAGAGCCCGTCTTTTCCAGATGCCAGCAGTCACCGGTGACGCTTCGCGGCTCTTTTCGCGCAGTTCTTCCACTGTCCTTTCATAGTCCTGCCTCCGATCCATTTGAATAAAACAGACGCCCTCAAGGAGCTTAAATCTGGGGTTTTCATCATAGCGGCCGGACAATTCGGATGTCAGAAGTAAGGCTTTGGGAAAGTTTTTCTCAAGGAAAAACTGAATATGAAGCAGTATGCTCTTGGCCTCTGTTGAAGCGTACGTCGCATGTGCGGCGGCATCATAAAGTTTTTTGATACCTTCCTTTCTGTCGCCCCGATGCAGGAGAAAGTAGGTCAAGAATTTCAGCGCTCCCGACAGTCGGGCCGTGTAGTAGTCAAAGGTACCGATTCCCAGCAGAACATCCTTATTGCTCGGCGCCATTTCCCGACAGGTTTTAAGGGCTTTGATCGCATCGGATGCAAGAAGGAAGGATGAAAACCAGTTGCCTTTCATCAGTTCAAAGCGTCCCTTGAACCCCAGCGCTCCTCCCAAGTAAAAGAAATCGTAACTGTTTGCACCGCCACCATCCATACGGGCCTGAGCCACTACGATGGCCCGGTCGATCCGTCTTTTAAATTCATCCATCATCTCTTCGGTCCAGAAACCGGCGGCAAGTCGTGCCCAGGTGATCATTGTCAGGTAGAAATGACCACAGGGGTCTTGTGGTGAATCGAGGATCATTTTCCCAAAAAGGTCTTCCGCACTGTTGAAACGACGATTATAAATCAGATGTATCCCTTTCACGATCCGCTGATTTACGTATAACACCGGACCTGCTGATTGATCGTATTTCTTGGCGGCATTTTGAACGGAAGGGGAACTACATGGGAAAAATAGAAAAAGAAAAACCAAAATAGCCGAAAAGGTACCGCGAAGTCTTTTTTCTGCGATTCCGGCTCTCATAAGTGACTCCCATCTCTTTTTGGTCCTAACGTAGCAAAATACAAAAGAAGCGTAGCCTACATGACCCCGGGATTTTACGCAAGCATCCAGGCAAATAGGATATCTTTTTTGTGGATTGGCTAGCAAGTTTCAAAAATTGGCGCTTTTTTTATGAATGACTAATGAAAGAAATGATGGTTTTTTTTTATTCGTGTATTAATATAGTGTGTTAATCATTTGAATTTGGTCAAAGAAATCTCAAAAGGAAGAATTGCCTGATGAAAAAATGCTGCGAGGATGATGATGAAGATACTCATTTTGGGAGCCACAGGTGGTCTGGGAAGTGATTGCAGAAAAGTATTGGGGCAAGAACATGAAGTCATCTGTCCCGGAAAAGAGGAAGTTGATGTTGTCAGCTGGGATGTGGTTATCGAGGCTTTTGATACCATATCTCCGGATGTTGTGCTCAACTGTGTCGGTTTGACGGATCTGGATACCTGTGAAACGGATCCCTTTGCCTTAAGAAAGATCAACGTGGAAGGTCCCAGAAATCTGGCGCAGTCCTCCGCCAGATTCGAGTGTAAAATTGTGCATGTCTCCTGCGCCCATGTCTTTGATGGACGAAAAGCGATGCCGCAGCCCTATTTTGAAGACGATGCGCCCAATCCGCTTTCCGCCTATGGAAAGAGTAAACTGGAGAGTGAAACAGCCGTTCGCGGCAACTCCCCCAATTACATAATCATTCGTTCCAACTGGCTTTACGGCATACATGGCGATAATTTTGTGAAATCCGTTGTCCGGCATGCGGTTCGGGGTGTTTCAGCCCCCATGCAGCTGCCGGACGACCAGTTCGGTGCGCCCACATGGAATCACCGCCTGGCGTTGCAGATCAGAGAACTGCTCAACAAGGATGGTCGGGGTTCATACCATGCCACGTCTTATGGTTACTGCAGTTTGTACGAATTGGCTCAATATGTTTTGGGCAAGCTGAGACTGAAGGCAGCTATTGAGGCCTGCAGCCTTTCGGCGTTAAGTAACGGGCACCTGCTGCCCGTTAACTGTGTTCTTGAAAACAGGCTTTCAAAGAAACAGGGCGTCAATGTCATGGTAAATTGGGAAAAGGATTTGGACACTTTTCTGGAACAGTTCGGGGATCAGCTCATCAAAGAAGCCGAATAATTATGATAAAGGTGTTGCTGCTGGTTCTGGGTCTCGCCTATCTGGTGAGTCCCTATGACCTTTTTCCGGATTTTTTTGTGGGCGTGGGGTGGCTGGATGACCTGATTTTGTTGGGCTTGCTCTGGTGGTACCTGTATGTTTATAAGAAACCCAAGCCGTACGAACATCAAAGGGAGTGTTCCGGAGCGGATCAACAGGAGGTCCGGTCATCGGGCGATGGCACCGGCCGAAACCATTCAAAAGAAGCGAAATCTTCTTCCACCGGACAGAAAGACCCTTACGCCATTTTGAATGTCGGCCGTCAGGCCTCCCAGAAAGAAATCAGAGAAGCCTATCTGCAAATGGCCAGTCAGTATCACCCGGACAAGGTACTGCACCTTGGAGAAGAATTCAGAGAACTGGCTGAAAATCGCTTCAAGGAAATTCAGAGCGCCTATGAAGCCTTGAGGGTCAAATAGCCCGACCCAATATCGCCCCGTCATAAATGGCGGCTTTGGCGCTTCTCGGTTCCAGGCAGTCTCCGATACGGTGGACCTCGTACCCCATGGATTTAAGTTGATCAAACAGACCGTGTTCCGGTCTGTTCCCGATAGAGAAGACCACTCGATCCGCCGGAAGTGTTATTTCCCCCCCATCTTTTTCTTCAATGGTAACCCCGTTTTCTTCAATGCGGACCACCTTGCAGTCCGTCTTAACTGTTACATGGTTTTCATTAAGTTTTCGAAGCAGTACTTTCCGGGTCATGTTTTCCAGTCCCGATCCCAGTTTTGCGAGCATTTCCACGATGGTTACCCGGTCTCCTTTTTCTGCGAGGTCCAGCGCAATTTCGCAACCGGTTGGACCACCACCCACCACAACGGTTTTTCCCTTCACCCGGCCGTGTCCGTTCAGAACCTCGCTTATGGATACCACAAGGGGGCCATCGATCCCATCGACGGGTGGAAGGACCGGTGTCGATCCGGTGGCCAGGATAACCACGTCCGGTGCGTGTTTCCTCACAACTTCGGGTGTCACTTCCCGGCCCAAATGACGTGTTACCCCAAATCGTTCCATCTGTTTGTCCTGAAATCGGATAAGTTCCAGAAGTCCTTTCTTGTAATGGGAGGTACTGCCCAGTATCAACTGTCCACCCAGTTGGGATTGTTTTTCAAACAGGTGAACGTCATGTCCCCGTCTGGCGGCCACCCAAGCCACATTCAACCCCCCGGGTCCCGCGCCCACAACCATGACTTTCTTGGGCTTTGCCGTTGACTTAAAGGCCATTTCCTCTTCCCGGCCCAGTGTCGGATTGACCAGGCATTCCACCCGGCCCTTTCTGAAAATCGATTGCATACAGGTGTTACAGGCAATGCAGGTCCTGATGTCGTCCAGGCGGCCCTCCCTGGCTTTGTTGGGCATGGCCGGATCTGCCAGCAACCCCCTTCCCATGCAGACGAGGTCCGCTTTACCGGTCTTGATGATTTCTTCCGCGAGCTGTGGATCATTGATTCTTCCCACCGACATAATGGGAACATTCATTTCTTTTTTGATGGCATAGGCAAATTCGGTCAGGCAAGCTTTTTCCATGAACGTGGGTTGGGAAATCCACTCCGGGGTTGCATCGTTTCCGGCGGAGACCTGTATGACATCAACCCCTTCTTTTACAAGAATTTTCAGAATCGTAATGCTTTCCTCCACATTGAGGCCGTCTTTAACGAATTCCATGGCGCTGATCTTAAAACTGATGGGGTATGCGTCCCCGACCCGTTTACGAACTTCGCGGACGATCTCCCGGGCAAATCTGGTTCGGCCCTGAATATCACCGCCATAAGCGTCTTGACGGATATTGGAAAACCTGGACAGAAACTGATTAATCAAATATCCGTGCGCACCGTGAATTTCAATGAGTTCAAAACCGGCTTCAAGCGCACGATCTGCTGCATCACCAAATTTTTTTACCAGTTCCTGAATTTCGTCTACACTGAGCGATCTTACCTCCCCTCGAATGGAGGGGCAGGGAAGGGGTGACGGGGCAACGGGCAATCCGCCAATGACTTTGGCGGAAGTCTGCCTTCCACCGTGGTGAAGCTGCACAGCCGGGATCGCGCCTTCCGCTTTCATGGAATGTGCGATTTTCGAAAGGCCTTCTATAAATCGGTCATCATAAATCCGTGCCTGGTGGGGGGAAACGATCCCTTCAGGTGCCACCGCACATGCTTCCATAATTACCATGGCCGGGCCGCCGGCAGCTCTGCGCCTGTAGTGTTCAATAGCCTCCTTTGGTATACTTCCATCATTTTCGATCAAAAATGAAGCCAGCCCTGGCATGACGATCCTGTTTTTGAGCTCACAATCTTTGATAGCGAAAGTGGAAAAAAGGTTTTTCATTTGGATGCTTTCCTCCTTGATTTGGCATGACCTTTAAGAAAAAATATAGAAAATGTAACTTGAATTTGTCAAACAAAAACCCTCCGATTTTGAAGCATGTTATACTTTGAAATTGTATGAGAAATTGCCCGAAAGCCTTTAATTCCAGAGCGGTGGTTTCCCGCGTCTTTCGGAAATGAGTGTTTCCGCGGTCCAGGTGGAAACACCGGTTTCCATTTTTTTTCTCAGTTCACAGGTGTGACGCCGGCAGGCCGGGCAGTCGGGATCGGCACACGGATCGGTGTGAACCAGGACGCTCGCTCTCCCTTTAAAGTGATCTCTGATCACCATTTCCACCACCTCTGACTCCCTGTGAGCTTCTTCCAGGGTAAAATCTCTGGGCAGGATCAGATGAAGACTGACGTTTATGAAATTCCCCGATCGAAAGGCTTTTAATTCGTGAATGCCTGCCCAGATATTTTTTCGGTGTTTTTTAAGAAGTGCGGAAATCTCTTTTAATAAAGCGGGCTCAGCTTTGTCCATCAGGCCGGCGTAAGATTCTTTTACCAGGCTGATGCCGGTGTAAAGGATGCTGAAACCCACCATGCAGGCGACGGCGCCATCCAGCCAGTAAAGACCCGTCAGGTGAACCAGCAGCAGGGCGGCGAGAACTCCCGCGGAAGTGATTACGTCCGTAAGGATATGTTTGCCATCGGCTCTCAGGGCCAGCGATTCGGTCTTCTTTCCGGCTCGAACCAGGACGAGGCCCAGGATCAGGTTAATCAGCCCCGCCCCCAGAAGAATATAAAGGCCTTCTGCAAGATTTGGAAGGGATTGGGGTCGAATAAAGTGATCCCATCCGGTTTTGAAAATGCCGACGGCGGCAATGATGATCAGCGCGCCTTCAAATCCGGCGGAGAAGTATTCCACTTTTCCGTGACCGTAGGGATGGCTTTTGTCGGGCGGTTTGGCGGCCAGAACAATACTTGCAAAGGCAAACGCGCTGGCCACCACATTAATGATCGATTCGAGTGCGTCCGAGAAAACGGCGGAGGACCCGGTGAGATGAAACGCATAAAATTTTGCAGCCATCAGCACGATGCCGACGGCCAGTGAAAGGCTGATGGCGGTTATGCGGGCTTTAAAAAGTTTTTCTATGGACTATTTCCTCGGCCTAACGGTTGATTTTTCCTTTCCACAGCATTTATGCATCTCATATCATCTGAATCTTGTCAAGTCTTCCAAACTCTTTGACATTAACCGCTGTTGACTGTAAATTACTCACCATTTCAGGAGCATTTTGGTAGGAGTGATGTATAAATCCAACCAGTTGTATAACACACGCATCCAGAAAGGCGGTGCTCTTCTGGAAGACATGCGCATGATTGTGCGCTCATGGGAGGAATTTGAGGGGATAGGCGCTACGAGCGATATTCGCCGTCTGCTCGGGAAAAAAACCCTTGCACGTTCTAGGGACACGTTGGTTCGGACGTTTGTTCCCAGATTCATTCACGGTGATCCCCCGAATGCGTGGAAGATCGTCCGATTACTCGAAAACAGGAGCGTCGCTCTTGAGATTCTTCGGCCCGTCTATTACTGGATCACCGCTCGTAGTGACAGGCTCCTTTATGAATTCGTAACGGAGGAATTGATTCATGTGGCTCGTTCCGGGGATGGTTCGGTGAGGATCGAGGAAACGGCCACGTGGATCAGTTCCCATATAAAGAAGGCGGGGCAGGAGTGGACTCCCACCGTTACTCTCAAAGTGGGGCGCGGCATGCTGGCGGCCCTTCGGGACTTCGGGATCCTGGAAGGCGGATCAAAGAAACGGATCGCTCCGGTACATTTGCCCATGGAAGCTTTCTGTTATATTGCATTTTGGCTCGAAAGACTTGGGTATGGCGGAGGAAGCCTGATAAATCATTCCGACTGGGGCCTGTTCCTCTTAAACCCGCCGCTTGTTGAACGGCTGATGCTCGAAGCGCATCAACTGAGCCTGGTGGGTTTCCACTCGGCCGGCCGAATTTACAGGGTGGATTTCCCAACGGATGATCCCGGAGACTATGCTAATGTCCTCTTTGGCTAACGATTTGAAGACGCTTGAAGAAGACCTTGTCGCTGATCCGATTCGGATCAGCGCATACCACGATCTTCCCTTCGCCATTTTTCGCTATGACCCGGAGAATGAGTTCGAATTGCGCAACCGACTTCGGCTCTTGGTTTTTGGATTGGACCAGAATCACGGCAAACAGGTCCACTTTGTTTCTCTGGCAAAATTGGTCTGGAAAGTGATTTCCGAACAAGAGGGCATCGATAGTCTTCTCAAGGTCGAAAACACACGAGGCTTCAAGGCCGGCCAGGACCACGTGAACAGTCTTCTCTCAAGCCCGCACTTTCGCCCGATTTCCGAAGAGGTGATCAAGTGTCTTGATGGGTTCGATCCCTGCAAGGACATTGTTTTCTTGGTCAGGGCGGGCGGCTTTGCCCCGGTCATCTACCGGCCGTCGGTTTTGTTGGATGAACTGCATCAGCGGACCATGGTGCCGATTATCTTCTTTTATCCGGGTGGGGCCAAGGGTTCTACCGACCTTTGCTTTTACAACCTGCCGGGTTTCGGCGGAGTCGGAGCCTACAACTATCGCGTGAAAGTCTATGGAGCCAAAGAATGAAGAAGATTCGCGACATCTTTGCCAAGCCGATTGACCGAACTATCGAGGAAGTGATCAAGGTTGAACAGGCCGATGAGAAGGCCGTCCTGGTGGAGCTTGATGAATACATCCCCACCGATTATTTGCAGGAACAGTATGCCCGTCTCTTTGACGAGATCGCATCCGGACCGGCAAGTCCGCGCGAAGGAATCGGCATTTGGATCTCCGGATTTTTCGGTTCCGGTAAATCTCTTTTTGCCAAGATCCTGGGCTACACTGTGGCCGCCAGAAAGGTGGGGGCAAAAACCGCTTCCGAAATTTTCAAAGTCAAACTCAACAACCCGAAAATTGCGGCCCTGATGGACTCCATCAATTCGCGCATTCCTTTTCATCCGATTATTTTTGATGTCTCCATGGATCGGGGGGTTCGCCTGGCCAACGAGCGCCTTACCGAAATCATCTACAAGGCCCTGCTCCGGGAGCTTGGCTATTCGGAAGATTTCGATCTGGCCGAACTTGAAATCACGCTTGAGGGCGACGGCAAACTGGACGCTTTCGAAAAAAAATTTCAGGAAATCTACGGCGAACCATGGCAAATAAGGCGTTTGCTGGGGCTCGCCATCAACGAGGCGGGCGCCGTCCTCCACGATCTTGAGCCGGCCACTTACCCCACAGCCGACTCCTACGCCATTTCCGTGGGAAGCGGACGCGCGGATATCGATCCCAATAAACTTGCGAAAAGAGCTTATGAACTGACTGAAATACGTCGCCCCGGCCATGCATTGATTTTCATTATCGACGAAGTGGGCCAGTATGTTTCGCGAAGTGTGGATAAAATGCTTGATTTGCAGGCCATTGTTCAGTCTTTAGGCGTGGAAAGCAAGAATCGCGTGGAGCATAAACAAGCCGTCTCGCCGTGCTGGATTGTTGTTACTTCCCAGGAAAAACTAGATGAGGTGGTCAACGCGCTTGACTCTAAGAAAATTGAACTGGCCAGGCTTCAGGATCGTTTTCGCCTGACCGTTGACCTCAAACAATCCGACATCGCCGAGATCACGGCAAAAAGAATTCTTGAAAAGACAGCGGAAGCGGTGGGCGACCTCGGCCGATTGTATGACGACAACGAAGGTCGGGTTAATGAACTGGGTCGGTTGGAGCGCACGAGCCGTGATACCACTATAACAAAAGACGCTTTTGTTCGCCTTTATCCCTATCTCCCTTATGAGATAGACCTTTGCGTGGATATCGTGGCCGGCTTGCGGCTGCGTCGCGGCGCGCATCGTCACGTGGGAGGAAGCAACCGGACTATCATTAAACAAGCCCAGGAGTTGATGATCAATCCCCGTACCCGCCTGGGCGAAGCGCCCTTAGGTGATCTTGTCACCCTCGACAAAGTTTATGAACTCCTTTATCTCGGCAACCTTCTTCCCAGTGAAGTGAGTAGGGAAATCGACGACGTGGCAAGAAATCTTCCCGACAACCCAATGGCGAAAAAAGTTGCCAAAGCCATCGCGCTCCTGGAACCGGTCAAGGATTTGCCGCGTACGCCCCACAACCTTGCGGTGGTGTTGTATCCTTCCATCACATCCGGCGCCATCTTAGGTGACGTGGAAACCGCAATTGCGGTCCTTGAAAAGGCCCAGGTGATCCGAAACTCTGAAGAGGGTTACAAACTTCTGACCGTCCAGGAGAAAACGTGGGAAACGAAGCGTAACAGTCTCGACCCCCGTGAGGCGGACCGCAACCGAATCAAGCGGGAAGTTCTGAGGCAGATTTTTTCCGATCCCCAATTGAGGAAGTATCAATACCGGAAGCTGCGGAATTTCCGGAACACATTGGTCGTGGAAGGTGACACGGTTGAGTCGGCCGGTGAGATCCCATTGAACTTGCTTCTTGCCGAATCCGTTCAGTCAAAAGCGGATCGAATCAGCGAGGCCCGCGATGAAAGCAGCACAGAGCGGAACAATCTGTTCTGGATCGTCACCCAGACCGATGAGATACATGATCTGATTGTGGAGGTTTACCGCTCCAGGGAGATGGTTTCCGAATACGAACGTCTTGCATCCCAGCAACGTCTGAGCGGGGAGGAATCCTCCTGCCTTGCTGAAGAAAAGAACCGTCGGGATGTTCATTATCGAAAACTCCGAGCCAAAATGCTCGAAGCCGTCCAGTCCGGAACAGGCTTTTTCCAAGGGGTCCAACACGATGCCACGGCTCTGGGTTCCGGATTTGTGGACATCTTTCATAAACTTTTTGATATCGTGGTTCCTGTTCTTTATCCAAAGCTTGAAGTCGGCGTGTTGCCCCTCAAGGGCGATGAGCCTGAAAAACTCATCACCGCAGCCAATTTAAACGGCCTTCCCCCCGTCTTTTACAATGACAAGCCGGAACAAAGTCTGGTTGTGAAACAAAGCGGAAAATTCTTGCCCAACCTGGGAGCGGACCTTTGCCGTGAAATGTTCGATTATCTTAAAAAAGAACACGCTTACGGCAACAAGGTCACCGGCAAGATCCTGGAAACGCATTTTTCCGGTATTGGATATGGTTGGGAACGAGAAGCTCTGCGCCTTGGTCTGGCGGTCCTTTTCAGAGGCGGGGCCGTGGAAGTCACCCACCAGGGTCGCAAGTACAGAAACTATAGCGATCCCGCATGCAGACCCCCCTTTGTGAACAACCCGGCGTTTCGAGCGGCCTCCTTTGCTCCGAGGGAAACCCTGGATCTCAAGATTCTGGCAAGGGCGGCCCAAGCTTATGAGGAGATCACCGGCAAGGATGTCAACATCGAAGAAGGCGACATTGCTAACGCTTTTCAGGAAATAGCAGCGGCGGACCGGGAAAAGTTACTCCCCGTGGTAGCCCGCCTAACGGCCCTCAAGGTTCCGGGGGCGGACTCCGTGGCGGCCCATCTTCAATGGGTGGAAGGTATCCTCGATATGGCTCCGGACGACTGCGTGAAGACGCTTGCCGGTGAGGGAAGGTCCTATCTTGAAGGCAGGAAAAATGCAGCGATCCTGGAGTCACTGGCTTCGGAGACGAACCTTGAAATCCTGAAAACCGCCCGCCGGGTGTTGATCGAGCAGTGGCCGGTTCTTGCGGACCGTTCACCCAGCCCGGAACTTGAAGAATCTGCCAATGAACTGACCGAGGCTTTTGATTCTGAAAACGTGCTGGATCAACTGGAAAGGGTTCGGCAAGCATCGGAAAAACTGGGCAATGAATACGGCAACCTCTACCGGGCTACGTTTGAACAGCGTAATAAAGCCTATGAGACGGCCATTGATCATGTAAAGGGGCTTCCGGAGTGGGCGGCCTTTACCGAGGATACCGATGTTACCAAAATAGAGCAAGAAGCCTTGCTTCGTCCCCTGACGTCGCGTTTGGGCGAAAAGTTGGATCTGCAAAAGGGAGACACCGTTTGCCGCATCAACCATGCCACAATTTCCCAGATGGAGAGCGACATAGCCGCTGTGGAAGGCCTGACCTGGGCGGTGATCCTTGCGCTGCAAAAGTCCGTGGAGCCCGAGGAAAAGGTGGAGAGGTTCCGGGTCTCACAACATTTTTCCGGAAAAATCGGAAACAAGGAGGATTTGGATTCCGTCATCACTGTCCTGCGCGACAAGCTGGAAAAGCTTCTGGCCCAAGGCTGCAAAGTGATACTGGAATAAGTCATGCGCGCCTATGATTTAGCCATCCAAAATTTTTCCGTTGCCGAACATCTGCTTCAACTTCACGAGTTGTTTCGTGGATTGAAGGAAAGCCCGGCTGATGAGCCGCTTCGCCTGGCCGTGTGCGCTTGTTTTGAAATTCCTGAAAAAACCGTTCTTAGGCATGCAAAAAACGATCAGGTGGTCCTGGTAGCCAAGGCAACCGCACCCATTCCACCCAGCCTTCTGGTGGAGGACGGCATTAACTTCCTGTTGCGGCAGGCGGTGGTCGTGGGTTGCACGGCGCTGGAATCCTTTTTCTGGGATGCGTTGCGTGAAAACGTACTCACAATCGTGCGTGCAAGAAAAAGGGGTGCTGACAAGTCGTTACGAGAACTTACCCTGTCCCTGGACGACTACCTTTCGCTGGAAGGCTACGATGATCCGGATATACGGCTGCAACAAATCATTTTGAAAAATTTCGAGCGATGAAAGATCCGGTAATCGCGCAAATTCAGAGTTTCACTCTGGAGGCCCGTGTCGTTATGGAAACCGAGGCGGGGCAACAGCTTGAAGGTATCTACGGTTGGTTGCCCGAAGGCCGATTCGCGGATCCGACACGTTATCCTGCTGTCAAGCAGATTCCGGAAGCCGCCGAGACACGCCGCAGCTTGGAAGCCTATGCCGAAGAGGAAAAAAACACCGGCCTTTCCCCGAGGGATGCCCGCATTAAGCTGGTAAGAGAGACCGCTTTTACCTGGCTCAATCGGCTGGTGGCTCTGCGAATGATGGAAGAGCGCGGGATCATCAAGTCAACCGTGGGCAGATTGGATAAATCGAACAGTTTTATTTACTGGCTTACTGCCGACGGAAACGATGAAATGTATGCCCTTCATCAGAAGGGTGCTCTTCCCCTGAATGCCATGGGTGAAGGTCCGAGCGATGTGGCTTACCGACAATTTCTGCTATGGCAATGCGGCCAATTAGCCGGTGATGTGTCGGTTCTGTTTGATCCGGAAAATCTTTCCAGCCGCCTGTTTCCACGGCCCTCTGTGTTAAAAAAACTTATGGAATCCATGAACAAAGAGGATCTGGCGGAGGCATGGCGAACCGGAAATGAAGAGACGATCGGTTGGATTTATGAAGGGTTTATCGAAGAAGAAAACAAGGCTGTCTTTGAAAAATTCGGCAAGGGAAAAAAAGTAAAGGCTGACGAAATCGGAGCAGCTACCCAGCGCTTTACCCCCAGGTGGATTGTGCGGTTCCTCGTGGAAAACTCCCTCGGCCGCCTCTGGATGGAGATGCATCCGGATAGCCGCTTGAAGGAAAAGCTCGAATATTTTGTACCAACGCAGGCAATTGAACGTTCTGCTGAATCGGCTAAAGACATAACTTTTTTGGATCCCAGTTGTGGCTCCATGCATTTCGGTCTTCTGGCTTTTGATATTTTTTTTGAGATGTATCGAGAAGAGCTGGCGAAGGCCGGGCAGCCCGGTTGGCCTGATAAACCGAGTGTTGCTTCCATAAAGGAAATCCCCGCAAGTATAATTGACAATAACATCTACGGCATCGACATCGACTTTCGAGCGGTGCAGCTTTCAGCCCTCACCCTTTTTCTTAAGGCACGCTCACTGAATAAAAAGTGCACCTTCTCAGACAACAACCTGGCCTGTGCCAATGTGAAAGCAATCACAGGAGGCCGGCTGGAAGAATTCATCAAGCAGTCGCAATTCAGTCACCCCATTTATGAACGTATTCTTAGGGTCATTGCAGTTCGAATGAAGGATTCGGACCAGCTTGGTAGTCTGCTTCGATTGGAAAAAGACCTTGAATTCCTCATTGGCGAAGAACGGAAGAAGGTTGACAAGAATAAACAGCTTCAGTTTCCTTTTCCCGGCTTGCCACGGGATCAGTTTGAAACCAAAGAGGGCGTCGAAGAATTTTTTGAGATTCTTTTTGAGCAGTTATTGCGACATTTAGACTTTTTTGTGCAAAGCTCGCGAGCAACGGGAGTTGACCCCGGACACTTTGCTGCCGAGGCGGCCAAGGGTTTGCGTTATCTCCGCCTGGTGTCGAGACAATACGATGTGGTCGCCACCAATCCGCCATACCTAAGCCGGCGCAATATGTCTTCTTTCATCGCGAAGCATCTTGATGAGAATTACCCAAACACTAAAAGTGATTTGTACTCTGCATTCATTATTCGTTGTCTCGAACTTGCCATATCCGTCGGTAAGGTGGCCATGGTCACCCAGCAGTCTTTCATGTTCATAAAAGCGTATGAAAAAATGCGCAAGGATTTGAGAAAGATCGCTTTTGTTGATTCTATGGCACATCTCGGCCCCAAAGCCTTTCCCAACATCACAGGCGAAAAAGTGAACACCACGGCTTTTATTCTGTGCAAGGAGACGAGCAAGCAGAAGAGACTAGAGCATCAGGGTATTTATTTCCGTTTGGTACGCGAGAGGGATTCACAAGCGAAGTGGCGAAGATTCGAAGAGGCAGTGGCCTGTCTGAGCTGCGGGAAACATAGCCCCATAGTTTTTAGTTACCGCCAAATCGACTTTGATCCAATCCCCAGCACCCCTTGGGTTTATTGGATTACAGAGGGAATACGCACCTTGTTTCTAAACAGGCCGAAATTTGCCTCGTTTGCAAAACCATGGGTTGGGCTTCAGACTTCCGATAATGTGAGATTTTTGAGATTTTGGTGGGAAAGTGGAATAAACCAGATCGCTTTCGTTTCGAGCGTAAAAGATGCTGTTGAGAGTGGTAAACGCTGGATACCACACATGAAAGGTGGTGAACACTGTCGTTGGTATGGAAACCAGGAATTTATTGTCAACTGGTTTGATAATGGGATGGAGATGAAAACGTATGCTGAGGAATTGAAGCAACGAGTTAAATCTCCACCAGGCAATGGTCCCCTTCGCGACTTCCCATATTACTTTCTTCCTGGGGTCACATGGACCCATACGACAGCGAAAGGACTCAACGCGCGATATATGCCACCAGGGTTCATTTGCAACGTGGAGGGAATGGCTTGTTATCCAGAACTTGAATTTGGTCTCGTTGAACTATCTCTTGCAATTCTAAATTCAAAACTTGCTTGTTACATTACAAATCAATTAAATCCAACTATACATTATGGTGCGCGAGAAATCGGGGATCTCCCATCTCCTTCCAACCTTCATGCAGCGGCTGGCATGATACGATTGTCTATCCAACGTGCGATAAACTTGGCCAAAGCAGACAGCGAAGAAAATGAAACCACCTTTGACTTCATTGTTCCACCAGATTGGCCTGACGGTATCCAGCATGTAGCCGAACGCCACGCTAGTCTTTCAGAAATTGAACAGGAAATTAATGTGGAAGTCTTTCGTTTCTACAATATAGATGATAGAGATCGCCAAGCCATTGAAACAGAGTTATTCGAAAATATTGCCTCATTAGAGCTTGACGAGGCAGAAGAAACGGAACAAGAGGGGTTGAGAAAAAATGAGTCAATGCAACCTTCGTGGTCGTGCCTGGACCTTTCCAAAATGTGGATCAGCTATGCTTTTGGCACGGTACTGGGGCGGTATGGCATCGGTCAAGCTGATGGATTCGGAAGAGGGAATTTCGATGGAGAAACTGCCGCCGCTATCCGCACCTTGATGGACGAAGACGCCGTAATGGTGTCGGAAGCGGGCCATCCCCAGGATATCACGGCTCGAACACTTCGGTGCCTGGAACTTATGCGTGGCAAGGAAACTGCTCACGCCCTGATTCGGGAAGTCGCAGGTTCCGACGGGGACCCCGAGGAACTGCTGCGCGGTTTTCTGGACCGCTTCACCGGCAAACCGGAAGTCTCCTTCTGGCGGCATCATTTCCAGCTTTACCGCAAACGCCCCATCTTCTGGCCCCTCCAATCCCCCAAGCGAAAATTTGCCGTGTGGGTTTTCCAGGAGCGCTTCACGACGGATACACTCTTTAAAGTGCGATCGGAATTCGTTGACCCCAAGATTCGTTGGCTGGAAGCCCGCATCAGGGAATTTAAGGAAAAGGCCGAGGGAAGCACTGGTGCGGAAAAGCGAGGGGCGGAAAAGGAAGTTTCACAACTGTCCGACATCCTGGACGATGTGCAGGAATTTTCCAAACGATTAGACGCCGTCATCCAGGGAGGCTACACCCCGCACATCGACGACGGTGTACTCCTCAACGCCGCACCCTTGTGGGAACTTCTCCCTTCCTGGCCGGATACGAAAAAGGCATGGCAGGAGCTGGAGAAAGGCAAATACGACTGGGCGCACCAGGCCATGGATCACTGGCCGGACCGTGTCCGAGAGAAATGCAAGACCAACAAATCCTTTGCCATCGCCCACGGGCTGGAGTGAGAGAGGTGTCAATATGGACAGAATTAAACACATTCGCATTGAGGGCTTTAAATCAATAAAAAATCTTGAACCTCTGATGTTGGGGGCGATCAATTTGCTGATCGGCCCTAACGGGTCCGGAAAATCCAATCTTATCAGCTTCTTTCAGCTACTCAATTATGTGATGTCAGAAGGGATGCAGACTTATGTCGCGACCCATGGATATGCTAACAGCTTTTTGTACCTGGGATCCAAAATAACTCCGAGAATATGCGGCGAAGTGGAATTTGCTACCGAAGGAGGGACGAATCGCTATTGCTTTACCTTGGTCCCCGCCGCCAATGACATCCTGATATTTTCAGAAGAGAGCATCTTCTTCCAAGCGGAGGGGCACCCTTGGCCAATTGAAAACACCTTGGACCCGGGAGGGAAAGAAAGCGCCTTGCCAAAAACGACAAGCCCACCGTTTAATGCTAATGAATTAAGAACTGCCCGGGCTATTTTGAGCCAGCTTTCGCGAAAACGTGTTTATCAATTCCATGACACCACTCTGGAATCCAGATTACGAAAAGCGACCCATGAGGACGATAATCGGTATCTTCGCTCCGATGGGGGCAATTTGTCCTCTATCCTGTTTAGATTGAAACAAAACAAGTCTGATTATTACCGGAGAATTATATTACAACTACGGCGGATGATTCCCGGTTTTCGGGATTTTGTTTTGGAGCCGGAGAACCACCATGTCTTGCTTCGATGGCGGGGACGAGATCCAGAATACGTCTTTGGGCCGCACCAACTCTCAGATGGCAGCCTTCGCCTGATGGCTTTGGCGACGCTGTTCCTGCAACCTCCCGAAGATCTACCGGACATGATTATCGTGGATGAGCCGGAACTTGGGCTTCATCCAGAGGCGGAAGCATTGCTGGCTGGCCTTATTCGTTCGATTTCATCGCAATGTCAGGTGCTCCTGGCCACGCAGTCGGCAAGTTTTGTGGACAATTTTGAACCAGAGGATGTAATCGTGTGTGAGATGGAGGATACCGCGAGCAAATTTCAACGATTAACGCAAACGGAATTAGAGGCATGGCTCGAGGACTATACGCTCGGTGAAGTCTGGCGAAAAAACGTGATAGGGGGCCAGCCATGAGCCACCAGATCATTTTTTACGTTGAAGGTTATGCTGAATTGGAATTTGTGAATGAAATCATCGGTCCCCACCTGAATGCCATTGGACTTGTTTGGCACAAACCCATATTAGTGGCCAACAGCGTTCGCGAGGACCGAACGGCGCGAGGTGGGGTTCGAAAGTATGGTCCCATAAAAAAAGATTTACAGCGGCTCCTGGCCCAATATGGTGGAACCGACTTCATTTTTACAACCTTGCTGGATTATTATGGGCTTCCCGCTGATTTCCCGGCAAGAAATGATTCGTTCCCCGGTGTTGTCACGCCTTTGGCCAAAGTAAAGGCAATTGAAGATGCATGGAGGAATGATATTAATGACTATCGCTTCCTGCCAAACCTGTTACTCCATGAGTACGAAACGCTCATCTTATCAAATCCGGCCTCATTGCTTGCCGGTTATCCTGGCATACAACAGGCCATTGAGGACCTCCGAAACGACATCGCAGGGTTCCAAAACCCGGAGGACATAAACGACAATCCACTGACCGCTCCCTCAAAAAGAATCATTCGTGCATTGGATGCCTATAATATTCGTTATGATAAAGTGACCGGGGGTGCCCTGGCGGTTCTCGAACTGGGATTGAATACCATTCGAAAAGAGTGCCCCAAATTCGATTCCTGGGTGAAAAAGCTGGAATCCCTTGCCGATAATTAAGGATTGAACCATGGGTAAATTGTCCGACAGAGTCCGAAGCATGATCGCCCGTCAGGTTAAGAACCGTGGCATTGTTGTCTGGTACGATCCCGAAAAAGCTTACACCGGATTGGTACAGAACCTGAAAATCCCTGAAACCAAGGTATTGCAGTACACGGACTCCTTTTTCCGCCTTCGCCACGAACTGGAACCGTCCCTTGAGTTTGTCACGCCTGTGGGAAAGGCCAAGGACGGATGCGGTGTCGCGCCGAATGTGGTCGTCTATGTCCCCATGGATCGGAACGAAACATCCTTTGCGTTGATCGAAGCTGAAACCGCCGGCATAGTTGTCGAACCCGGTGCGGAGGCCACTGAGAGGAACAGCCGGTTGAAGGTTCAGACGGAATCATTCTTTTTGGAGATCGCCCCGGAAAAGGCCGGGCACCTGGCAAGGCAGGTAGACGATGGGGTTCTCACCCTCGAAGATTTGGACCGCATCTCAGAGGAAGTGGGCAGCATTACCTCGGGAGCGCTCAAACTGGTTTTCGGTGCGGCATCTCCCATTGAATCCATTATCGAGTTCGCTTCCGGCTCAACCAAGGACGCAAAAATTTCCGAAAAAAAGGCTCTGGGTGAACTGCGAAATCTGGTGCGCTCCGAACTGGGACTTGATTTCGGGGACACCACCTCTCCAGCGAAAGCACGGCAAGTCTTGCGCAGAATCGTTCTTCTGGCCGAGTTCACGGCCGCCATTCCTGAAACCGGAAGACCCTCGGCTTTAGGCACCGTAAATCTGCCCGGCAAACCCATGCAACTGGATGCGGTGAGACACTTGTGCGAGACATGGCGTAACCGTGTGGACTTTCGCGACGGCTACATCCAGGCGGCGCGTGAGCTGGAACAAGCTGCGGGCATTGCTCAAATGAAATTGAATGTGGATGACGTAGCGGCAGTGGAGACTTTCCCCTGCATCGACGCTCTGCTCATGGCATCGGTGCAACATTCATTGCTTCAAGGGCGTTTGGAAGGGGCAATGGGAATGTCCGAGTCACGGAAAAAATCTTTCTGGAGCCGTGAGCAGCCCGAACTCTTTCTGAAATGGTCGGCACTGGAATTGGCCGGACGCTTCATGACGGAAGCCGCCAAGATTCGAGATCAGATCAGAAAGCTGGATGCTTCGGCAGGCGAGATGGTCAAGGCCTACACCCTTTTTACAGAGCCCTGGATGATGGCAGATCGTTTTCATCGCCATTGGGAAAGCCGTTTGCTCAACCTCGATCCGGATGGAACGGAAGAAGACGATTTCGAAAAATTGAGAGCCAAGGTTCGCAGGAAATACACCGACCTGGTCGATGAAATGAACCGGATCTTTATAGCAAGGTTTCAGAAAGCCGGGTTTGAAGCGTGGGAAATACTGCCTCAGATGCGGATTTTTCATGATCGGGTTTCGCCCTCTCTTGCGAAAGAGAAAAAGACGGTGTTCTTTCTGGTGGATGCCTTGCGTTATGAAATGGCGGCCGAACTTCTGGAGGGGATGGACAAAGATTTTGATGTTACTCTTGAGCCCGCCATCGGCAACCTTCCCTCCATCACGTCCGTTGGGATGGCTGCCCTTTTGCCCGGGGCAGAAACGGGTTTGGAACTGATTCCTACAAAGGGTGGCATGGCCGTTGTTCTGGATAGTCGCCAGCTCAGAGATCGAAAGAGCCGATTGGCTTATGTGGGTGAAAAGACGTCCTGCGGATTTATGGCGTTGAGATTAGCCGATGTGTTGAAGATAGGCGTCAAGCGAAAAAAGGAGTTGCAGGCGGCAGGGCTGATTGTGGTGACCTCCCAGGAAATAGACCGATTGGGGGAGGATGGCGAAGATTACGCCGAAACCCGTCGCTTCATGGACGACATGCTGGAGCAGTTGCGCCGTTCGATCCGGATTCTTGCGAAACTAGGGGTCGAACATTTCATCATCACCGCAGACCATGGATACCTTTTTGCAGACCAGATCGATCCGGGGATGCTCATGGATTCTCCCGGCGGAATTACCGTGGAACTTCATCCTCGCGTATGGATTGGAAAAGGCGGCAAAGACGCCGATGGGTATGTGCGGGTGGCGGCAAGTGAGCTTGAATTCGGCGGCGATCTCGAAATGGCATTTCCTCGCGGTCTCTCTTGTTTCCGGGTGAAAGGGGGAGTTGGCGGATACTTTCACGGCGGTATATCGTTGCAGGAGATGGTGATACCCGTTGCCGTTCTTAAAAGCAAAGTATCGACGGCGGTTGACGCCGGGGCCGGGATGAAAATTCGCCTGGAGTTCGGAAAACCTGCCATTACCAACCGGTTTTTTTCCATGTTGGCCACGCTTGAATTGCATGGGCTTTTTCAGACGGAGGATGTCCGGATTCGGGCCATGGTTCTTTCAAATAGAAAAGAGGTCGGTTTCTGTGCCATGGCAGCTTATGGCTATGAGGAGGGGTCTCGCGAAATCACCATGCGAAAAAATGAACCCAACGCCCTGACCTTCATGTTGGCCGATGATGTGGGCGACGGAAAAGTCACGGTTCAAATCGTGGACTGCCACACCCAGCTTGAGTTGGCTTCACTGGCCGATGTTCCTGTTAAACTGGGGATTTGATCAATGGATGATGCGCTGGACCGGAAAGTAACGGATATTTTTGCGGGCAAGGTGGTTCGCAAAGACCTGGTACGAAAAATCAAAGTGGGTGTGAACGTGCCGGTCTTTGTCCTGGAATATCTCCTTGGTAAATACTGTGCCACCGATGATCCGATGGCCATAGACGCCGGCTTGCGCGTTGTGAACAACACCCTGGCCGAAAACTTTGCCCGGCCCGAGGAAGCCAACAAAGCCCAGGCTCTGGTCAAGGAAAAAGAGCGTCATACTTTTATCGACAAGGTGAAGGTCCGTTACCTTGCCCAGGATGATAAGTACTGGGCCGAACTGGTGAATTTTGGAAACAAGTACCTTCACGTGCCGGATCGTTTCGTCCGGGAGTTCGACCGGTTGTTGATGGGCGGGGTCTGGGCTCAGGTGGAAATTCGGCACCAGTACGATGAAGATGCAAAAGGCCGGCGCAGTCCGTTCTGGATTGATCGGATCACGCCCATACAATTGGCCAGCTTCAATCTGGATGAGTATCGCGAGGCCCGATCCCGGTTCAGTTCCGAGGAATGGGTGGATCTGCTTATCCGCAGCATCGGTTTGGAGCCGACGGAGTTTGATCGCAGACTGAAGCTACTGTTCCTGTTGAGGTTGGTCCCCCTGAGCGAAGCCAATTACAACCTTGTGGAACTGGGGCCGAGGAGTACGGGAAAATCCTTTGCCTATCAGGAGTTGAGTCCATATGCCATTCTCCTTACAGGCCCGACGACTGTGGCCAACCTTTTCTACAATATCGCATCCGGAAAGATGGGTTTGGTCGGTCTTTGGGACGCTGTGGGTTTTGATGAGGTGGCCGACCTTCAAAAAATGCCCAAAGAAGTGGTGACCACGCTAAAAACCTATTGCGAATCAGGATCTTTCGCCAGAGGAAAAGAATCCCTGAGCGGGCAGGCATCCATCGCAATGTTCGGCAACACGAACCAACCCGTGGACGTAATGGTCCGGTCTTCGCATCTTTTCATGCCCATGCCGGACGTGATCCGGGATGACCTGGCGTTCCTGGATCGCATTCACTGCTATTTGCCGGGCTGGGAAGTGCCCAAGATGCGCATGGAGTTTTTTACGGATCATTATGGACTCGTCGTCGATTATCTGGCCGAGGCCATGCGCGAACTTCGTCGGCACAACTACACTGAGGTGGTGGAAAGATATTTTTCCTTTGGGGATCATCTTAACGCCCGCGACGTAAAAGCCGTAAGGAAAACGGTATCCGGCCTGGTGAAGCTCGTCTACCCGGAAGGGAATGTTGCCAAGGATGAAATGACGGAACTGCTTGGCCTTGCATTGGAAAGCAGACGTCGGGTGAAAGAGCAGTTAAAAAAAATTGGGGCATTCGAATATCACCAGACTTCTTTTTCCTACCGCGACAAGGAAACCACCGAAGAGACCTACGTCGGAGTGCCCGAAGAAGGGGGCCGGAATCTCATATCCACCGACCCGCTTGCACCCGGATGTTTATATACGGCATCTGTTAATTCCGAAGGGAAAGTCGGCTTGTATCGCATCGAGGTGGGTGTTTCCTCCGGGACGGGAAAACTGAAAATGGCCGGCGGCCTGCAAAGCCAGATGAAGGAATCCGTGCAGAGGGCATTCGCGTATCTTCAAGGGCAAAAGGTCCCCATGGGAATAGCCGGCGTGTTCGACACATCGGACTTTCATGTAGAAGCCATCGATCTGCTCGGAAACAAAAGCATTTGCGAAGCCGGTGTCGCCTTCATCGTGGCCATATGTTCAGCGATCAAGAAAGCCCAGGCATTGTCCGGGGTGATAATTCTTGGTGATCTCAGCATCCAGGGAAATATCAAGCCCGTGCAGTCACTGGTGGAGCCTCTCCAAATGGCCATGGAAAACGGAGCCAAGCGCGCCCTTATACCCCTTGAAAACAAACGGAATTTCTTGGAGGTGTCCGGTGAAATCATGGAAAAAGTTGATCCAATTTTTTATTCCGATCCGCAAACCGCTGCAAAGAAAGCGTTGTCTTTAAAATAAAGTCCCCGCCGAATAAGAATTCTCTAATGGATTTTGAATCAGCAAAGGAGTTTCTGATGGAGTCATTTTCAGAAATATCCGAAATTTTTATTGACAAAACAGCTGGTAAAGAATATAAAAAAAAGTTATTTTACATATTTCTGCTATTACAAGATTGTAATGTTCCTGAAAGGCTTACGTAATGTTCGGCTGGTATTTACCTGTTCCAGGCGCTGATTTCCATGTGGGAGCTTTTTGAAGCAAAGGGTTTTGTAGGCGCTGGATTTTTTTGTAATGGCTTATAAAAAAGGAGATATCATGTCGAAGAAAAAAGTGATCAGTGAAGAGGTTTTTGCCGCCATGCTGGATCAGGCCATTGAAGATTTAAAGCAAAGTGGACTGGATGCCGGCGAAGTTTTTTCCATTGTGGAAGAAAATTTCGGCATATCCTATGCCAAGAGGTTCTGCAGCCAATAACCCGCATTTCAAAAGCGTCCACCACATGAAAGACGCCCCATGCCTCCTTCCCCCGCAATCCTTGAAATTTTTACAGACTGTACCTGCCCCTGGTGTTATTTCATGTCCGGGCGAATCGCCCGGCTTACAAAAGAGTATGACATAGAAATCCGACGTCGAATGTTTCCGTTTCGGTCGGATACCCCCAAGGAAGGTCTTTCACTGACGGCGTGTTTCTCCGACGATCCGCTGGTGGTGAAGGAAAGAATGCGCAACCTGGAAGAAGCGGCGGAATCCCTGGGCCTTCCCTTTGTGTCGCCTGAAATGATCTACAACAGCCGATCGGCCCAGGAGCTGGGAGTGTGGGCAGCGTCAAAAGGAAAGGGGGATGCTTTTCTGAAATCCCTTTATATCGCCTACTTTGTGGATTCAAGGAATATCGCGAAAATTTCCGTATTGTCTGAACTCGCCGCTTCGGTGGGCCTTCCGACTGAAGACGTTGATAGGGTTCTCAGGGCCGGGACCTATAAGGATCAGGTGGATCGGGACTGGGCTTTGGGTGAGCAATTGAATATTTTGGTGCTCCCGACCTTCTTGATGAAAGGGGAACGTCTGGTGGGCGCTCAACCTTACCACAAGCTTCAGCGGTTGCTGGAAAAAGCCGGTGTTGAAAAAAGAAAAGGATGAGCGGTGCCTTTCTCCAACAGAATGTTATCATGAAATGGCGTCCTATTCTGCAGGATCTAACATTTACCATTATTCTGTGGTCCTACTATACCGCCGGTTTTGTCCTTTTTTTTGCGCCTTTTTACCTGCTGGCCTACTGTTTTTCAAGGAATAGGCAACGTACATTTCAAAAACTGAACCATCTTTTCTATAAAGGGTTTTTCGGGCTTGTCAAAAGACTAATCCCCGCATGTCGGTGGGAGATTCCAAAGGAAGTGCGGGAGATTCAGTCTTCCGTTATTGTGTGCAACCATCGTTCCTACATTGATCCCATTTTGCTGATCTCCCTTTATCCTCGACACACGACCATTGCAAAAGCGCGCCTTTTTCGCATTCCGATTTTTGGCAAAATGCTTACCCTCTCCGGTTATATCCCATCAAAGGCCGTGGGGCGTTTCGGAGAGCTGATGATTGATTTGATGGAAAGAATGCCTGAATTCATGGATTCGGGCGGGAATGTGTTTATTTTTCCCGAGGGCACCCGCACCAGGGATGGTCACATCGGCAGTCTGAACAAAGGGGCTTTTAAAATCGCCAGAATGTGCCGGGCACCCGTGACGGTGCTTTTTGTGGAAAATACGGACAAACTGTTAGCGCCCGGCAAATTTCTCTTCAACACCCGAAGCCCCAATCGGATCATTTTAACGAAACTTTCGGAAATCCATCCGGATTATGGGGCCGATGACTTTTCAATGAACGGTTTCATGCAGGATATTCACGGGCTACTTGTTAAAAAAAGCATTAATAATGGTTTGTGAAACTGCGATGACCATGCACCTTGCGGGCGTCAAATTGATATAAGCGTTTTTTGGAGAAGCCATGAAAATTGCCCTCTTTTCAATGCCGGATGCAGCACCTGTCGTCATGCACGAATCCGCTTTTCATATGCCCAACCTGGGCATTGCCAGCATCGGTGCCAACATAGATGCAGGAAATGAGGTCCGGATCATCGACCTGATTCGTAAACGCCGGCATGTTCGCCGTTATGTCACGCGTATTCTGGTCAAAATCCGACCCGATCTGGTGGGCCTTTCGTCCATGACATGGCAGTATGCCACGTGCGTAAAATTGATGAAGCTGATCAAAACCGTGCTGCCGCAGGTGAAGATTGTACTGGGTGGATATCACGCGACCCTCATGTGTGAAGAAATTGCCAGCGGTTTTGAGGCGAAATGGCTTGATTTTCTCATTCGTGGTGAAGGTGAAGCGGCTTTCAATCGTCTGGTTCGTGCCATTTCCGGGGAAGACACAATGTCGTCCATCCCCTCTTTGTCCTATAAAAAGAATGGGGGATTTATCCATAATCCCAAGGGCGACCTCGTGGATTTGTCACGGCTGAAGCTTCCCATCCGAGATAAAAGGCGCTTGACTTGGGGCTACCACATCATGAACCATAAATCGGAGGTGATGGAGACCTCCAGGGGATGTACCCGAAACTGCAATTTCTGCAGTATCCGGCACATGTACGGTCGGTCGTTTCGATCATTTCCCTTGGAGCGGATACTGGCGGATGTGGATGATATCTATTTCAAGCGGAAAGCCCGCTGGATATTTGTGTCCGACGATAACTTTGTGTTGGATCCCGAACGGGTGATAGCGCTTTGCGATGCCATCATCAAAAGGGGATATCGTCATCTTACCTTTGTGGTACAGGCGGACTGCGCAACGGTGGCCGGAAATGAGGAAATGGTAAAAAAAATGGCGCTGGCAGGCTTTAGATCGGTCTTTCTGGGGATGGAAAACGCTTCCAAAAAGAACCTTCAGGCCGCTCGGAAAGGGAATATCCTGGATGCTTCCCGAAAAGCCGTCAGGACCTGTCACAAATACGGCATCATGGTGGTGGGCGGCATGATATTCGGTTTCCCGGATGATGGTAAAAAGGAGATCATCGAAAATTACCGTTTCCTCAAACAGACCGGAGCGGATACGGCCTATTGTCAGATTCTGACGCCGTACCCCAAAACGGAGATACGACAGCAACTGCTGGATCAGGGCCTGGTGACAAATGCCTCGGATTACACCCGCTATAACGGCATGTGGGCCAACGTGAGAACCCGGAAATTGGATGCCGAAACCCTTCAATATCTCTTTTGGCGCCATCAACAGACCGTTCTGGGTTGGTGGGAACCCTCCGAACGAATTCAGGAACAAGGGCGTTTGTGGACAGGCATTTGGATACATTTGTTAAAACCTGTTATGAAAATGGTTGTAGGGCGATCCCAAAGGAAATATGGATGGCATGGGCGATTTCAAAGGGAAATGGAACACCAGGCTTCCGTCAATCGGTTCAAGGATCTTGACGGAATCTTAAAATGAAAAATGAAAATGGTGCGGTGCGTGCGCGTCTTAATGTGTCTGCACCTGCGATATTGAGGTTGAATGGAACAGCAAGATTATTACGAAATTTTGAGGGTGGAAAGCTCCGCCAGCCAGCAACAGATCAAAGAATCCTATCGAAAGCTGGCCCTTAAGTACCATCCGGACCACAACCGGGACGATGCGACTGCGGCAACACAGATGAAGGCCATCAATGAGTCTTATGCGGTTTTGTCGGATCCGCAGAAAAGAAGCCGGTACGATGCACTGCGGCAAACCTATGGCGATGCAGCCCATGACCGTTTCAAGCAGGCCTATTCGGAACAGGATATTTTCAGAGGAAGCGATATCCAGCAGATTTTTGAGGAATTCAGCCGTGCATTCGGGTTCAGGGGGTTTGATGAAATCTTCAAAGACGCCTATGGTTCCCAATACCGCTCCTTTGAATTCCGAAGGTCCAATGCTTTCGGGAAGGTTTTTGTGGGGACCCAGGGGCGTGGCCAGGGTCCGGGTGCGGGATTTCCTCTGGGGGGCCAGTTGGGCCGTTTGATCAAGTATGGGCTCAAGAAAAAATGGGGCATTGAACTCCCCGAAAGGGGAAAAGATATTCAGGATGTGATAGCCGTTTCGCCCGATCTGCTTCAGTCGGGAGGTAAAATCAACTACCTCTGCCGAAAGAACCAAAAAGAGTTATTGGTCCGAATTCCACCCGGCATGAAAGCCGGGCAGAAGATTCGATTAAAGCAGATGGGGGAGCCGGGAAAAGGGGGTGCTGAACCGGGCGACCTTTATGTGGAGGTTCAGACCAAAAATCCACTGCTCCACAAGATCGGCAAGTCGGCCAAAACCATTCTTTCCTCCTTGAAAAAACTGGGAACTTCCTGAAAACGCATCAGGAGAGATACGGCCCCCATTGTTCGGCAGTCTGCCGAATGTAACCGGCCGGCACGTCCATCATAATCCGATTGTGCCCCGGCAGAAGGATGTTTACATCCAGATCCGCAAGCGCCAGAAGGGAGTTTTTCAGTTGGGGACCGCTGGCGCCGTGAAGGTCGAAACGACCAATGGCATGATCGGCGTAGACCGTATCTCCCGGAATCAGGATATTATTCGCCGAATCGTAAAGGGCGATGCTGCCGGCGGAATGTCCCGGAATATGAATCACCTGCCATGTGGCGCCGCCAATTTCAAGCGCCTCACCACCTGCAAGTTTTCGGTCCACGAGAAAACAGAAATCACCCGGTTTAATGCCGTACTGGGTCTGGCACATGCTTTCAAACATGTTCATGCCGTAAACCGTATTTTCATCTCCATTTTCAAGGGGGGCGGCCTCACTTTCGTGGATCCACAGGGCTGCGTGCGGAATGGCATCACGCAGCTGGCCCAGACACCCAATATGGTCCAGATGGGTGTGGGTCATGATGATCCGCTTGATATCCGAAAGGGATACGCCTGATTCCTGAATGGATTCGATCTTGTAGCGTCCTTTTCCCATGAGCCCTGCATCAATGAGGCTCAAATCCTTTGAATCAGCAGCTCCCAGCAGATAAACGTGGGAATCCGGGATCATTTCGTCCTGCCCCGGTATAAAAAAAACGCTTTCCGTAATCTGTTTCATGTGTTCTCCTCATCAAATTTTTTTCTGATCTACCTTACAGTTTATGAGAGTGCATTCTGAATATGTACGTCGTGCTGTGGAAACGGAATTGAAATGCCGTTTTCTTCCAATACGCGTTTAGCCTTTTCCGTTGTATCAAAATAGACGTCCCAATAGTCATCGAAACCACACCATGGTCTGACAACGAGGTTGACCGAGCTGTCTGCCAGCTCGGATACCGCAACTACCGGAGCAGGTTCTTTTAGAACTCTGGCATCTTCCATCATCATGTTTAAAAGAAGGCTTTTTGCTTTTGGCACATCAGATTCATAGGCAATGCCTATCACCAAATCAACTCGTAGCTGCCCCTCTGCTGAATAATTAACGATACTGCCATTGGACATGGCACCATTTGGGATAATCACTCTCTTGTTACTGGGTGTAAGCAGAATCGTATTGAATATTTGCACTTCTTTTACCACGCCGAGGTGCCCCTGGGCTTCCACCAAGTCTCCAACCGTATAGGGCTTAAAAATAAGAATCAGAACGCCGCCCGCAAAGTTTCCCAGGCTTCCCTGGAGTGCCAGACCAATGGCAAGACCGGCGGCACCCAATATCGCCACAAAAGAAGTCGTCGCTATGCCAACCATGGACGCGACACTGATCAACAATATTGCTTTAAGCGTCCATGAAATGAGGCTGGTAAAAAAAGGGACCAGTGTTTCGTCTGTTTTCGATTTTTCAAGTCCCTTTCGCGTCACTTTAACCACAGATCCGATTATCCACAGGCCTATGACAAGCGTAATAATTGCCAGAAGCACTTTTGGGGCGTATATCATGCTCAATTCGATCGCGTCGGATGAATAATCGCCTAATTTATCCATGCACTTTTCCTCCTCTTTCTTGATTTAAGGTATTTATGGCGTACAAGATTGGGAAATGCCGCCAGGATACAGGCTTGATTAATATTTTGTCAAACACAAGATGTGGGGATCGGCTAATTTGCCACCGATGTGGTCGCGGCAAAACAATCCGTACAATAACGTAACGTCGCACATCCTACGAAATTTCGCAAGACTGTTAAATGTATCTCTATCGGTTGATTAGAAATGAAAGGTATGCCTTTGGCTTGCCGTGAATTCTCCGTAATGAAGATATCTGCTTCTATAGAAAAATGATTGTTTACGGTTGTCAATTGCTGGTATCGGGTGGCCGGTTTTTGTGGGGCGGCTTTTTGCTTGACCGGATAATCGTTGTTTTCTAAAGTAACCGGATGAAAATGCAGCATGCTATCATCAATCAATGCTCTAACTTGAGTTGCAAAAAAATGAGGAGGTAATTGAATGTTTACCTTGAGTTCTTCGGCATTTAAGGATGGAAGCGTCATCCCTGATAAATACGTTGAGGACAGCCTGATTTCTCCACCGCTTAAATGGGAGAATCCGCCGGCTGGTACCGAGTGTTTCGCCATCGTCTTGCTTGATCAGGATATTCCCGGACAATTCCGCGATAATTTAGGGCGAGGCTTTGTCCATTGGATTGCTCTGGTGCCGGCTACCTTATCCGAACTTGCAGAGGGGGCCAGCCCCGGGAATATGCCGCCCGGCAGCGTTCAATTCAAGACCGATTTTGTTAATATGGCCATACCTGGATACGGCAACCATTACGGGGGGCCTTGGCCGCCGGATGCACCCCATAGATACACATTTCTGCTGTTTGCACTGAAGAGTACGCCGAATCTGTCACCGAATTCGGAAGTTACTGAAATCGGTAATGCCATATTTTTCAACACCATCGACGTGGCACGACTTATCGGCGTTTACGGTCCGGCAAAGAAGCCCCTGTCGGCGTAGACTTTTCAACAATAATCATCCTTGAATTCTCTCGTGTTCTCATCTTGGCTGATAATCTTTACATGCAATTTAACCACCCGTTTTTTGGAGAATGTTTAGGTTGTGAAATCTGGAAGTGATGCCGTATGGGATGCCCTCTGTAGGCAATTGGGTATCATCAAAGTCCGCTCGCTTGAGGAGTTGGGGATTCACTGGTCACGATGCGATTTATGCCCGACCCCGGAGGCAGGAGGGTTGCACTGGTAGGTGCTGGCGGTGGGTCCAGTGTTCTTATCGCTGATGAGTTTGAACGGCGCGGGATAAAAGTTCCACCGCTCCCTCAGGACATTTGGGAGCGCATACACGAATTTACACCGCTTGCGGGAAATATTTTGCGAAATTCCGTAGATTATTCACAAAAACGGAATGAACCTATCTGCAATTATTTCAATCCCTTAATGTTATTTTACTTTTTACGATGCCGTCAATGTTGATACTGGATGGCTATCAACGATTTGAAATGACTGTCAAGTAAAAATTTGACGCATTGGTATTTATTCGTCTTTTCGTTCATGCGCTATCGTGCAAATCGGGTGCGGATGCGTGATGTTGACCCTGCTTTCGCGATTGGGCATGATCACCTTTTTTAGGGAGGCTCAGGAGCGCACCGCTCCCCACAACGAGAACCGACCCCAGGAATATCCGCCAGGTCATGGCCTCGCCTAAAAACACTACCCCCGCAAAAGAGGCAAAGATGACTTGGGTGGACAGGAGCATTCCGCCAGTATGGGCCGGAACATCCTTGACCCCTTCATTCATCATCAATTGTGCTGCCAATCCCAATATGGCCGTGACGAAAAGGGCTGCCATAGGAACAAGACTTGGCAAATGCCATTGATGATTTCTAAGAATGGGGGCCAGACAACACGGAGTGCCGATCAGACAAAAATAAAAATAGAGGGTGAAAGGGTTGTTGGTTGTGCGTAATTTACGAACCATGGCAAGGGCGAGGCCGGCCGTCATGGCTCCGCAAAGAGCCACTAAATGACCCGGTTCGAAACCGTTGGAAAGAGCCCCCGACCAGGAGACCAAAAGTGCCCCGCAGAAGCCGCCAAGGATAAATACCCAGTCCATGAAAGGGACAGGGTCGCGATTGAGCCAAAGACCATGGATCGCGGCGAACATGGGGAACAGGAAAAACAGGACAGTCGCTTGGGAAAGGGGCACCATTTGAATGGAGGAAACCAGGCAAACAAAGGAAATTGTGCTTACAATTCCGCGGACGATCAGAAGCAAGCGGTGCTGCCCCCAGATAAATCGTTTCCAGGCCCGGGCTGCAAGTAGTGTGAAGATCAATCCAAATAGGAAACGGGCAAACCCGATCTCCCAGGGGCCGAGCGTGGATGCCGTAATTTTAACAATCAGGGAGATGGCCGTGAACATTAACGATGCCATGAGGAGGAGCGATACCCCAAAAAACCCACGGTGCATTTCGTTCGCTCGAGTCTGGAGGCTTTGAAAGGACCGGTCAAAAGAACCGGTGATGTTACTTTTTGTTATTTTCACCTTTTACAACCTTTTGGCTTTACTTTGAGTTACTGTGAAGGTTCTGGAAACAATAAGCGGGTTGGGTGAGGATTTCAAGGGGGAACTTTGGGGAAGAGATTTATCCCGGCGTCTATTACCTGTAAAAGATGCGTTGTCGGAGTCTATCTACTCAAGTCTGACAGTTACAGAAATAATTCGGAATATCCCATTAAACTTCAACATATCTTTGAAACATGCACAAAAATATGTGCATTTGCCCACTTTTTTGTGCATGTTTTTCTTCAAAAAATCTGTTCGTAGACCCGTTTTATTCAGCCAATGGCATTTTTTTTGATCAAACGCTTTTTGGCTGAGATGCGCGTTAATAGCGCTTCTTTTCCCTTTGGACATCCTCTTAAAGGTAGCTCTGTACAAGAATCTCAAAAATCTCAAACATGAACGCCTCAAAATGGCATGAATTGTGATATGAATCCATATTAATCGGTAATTAACTTCATTAATCTATAACTTAAAAAAGTTTAATTAACGGACGACAATGTTTCGCGGTTTATTATCCCGCTGCTCTTAGAAGGAGGTCTTCTTGTGAAACGGATATTGACGATGCTAGCCATTTTTTTAGCGACATTCTCGGGCGTTTCTTTAGCTGATAGCGTTACGATATTTGGGCCGAACACCTATACACGATCCAATGGGCAGTCCGATTTATACGAGCAAACCTTTAATGCCCTTCCGGAAGAAGGTGTTTTACGGATCAAAAACGGCGAACCGGACAACAAGGGAAAAAACAAGCATGGCGTGACCAGTGCCGTTATTATCTTGAATGGCGCGAAAATATTTAGCCCCAGTGACTTCAAGAAAAAAATCTACGAATTGGAGGCCTCTGTCAACCTGGCGGCGGAAAACACCCTTGGCGTTGAGTTAGGCGGCAAACCGGGGACCTTTCTTTCCGTGGAAATCGTCCAGGAAATTGCCACTCCTGTAATACCCGTGTTTTCGGCCGAGCCGCAAACCATTTCATCAGGAGCCTCATCGAGGCTCACCTGGGAAACTTACAACGCGCAATATGCCTACATCGACAATGGCATGGGCCAGGTTCCCCTGAACGGGTCCATAACGCTCAGTCCGGAACAGACCACGGTCTACACCCTCACCGCCACGGGGCCGGACGGTTCCGCATCCGCCGAGGTGCGGATTCTTGTTTTGGGCAACCCAGAAATCCCGTCCGAAGGCACCTTTGGTTGGCGTTACCAGGACCACATTCCTCAAGATGCCACCATTGCCCAATACGACCCGAAACGCTTTGCCGTGGTCACCGGTCTGGTTCAGGCTGCATCCGGGACCCCGCTCGAAGGCGTATCCATAGCGTTTCACAGCCACCCGGAGTACGGCACGGTCACCACCGGACAGGACGGCCGTTTTTCCGTGCCCGTGGAAGGGGGCGGGGACATGATCCTGGCGTTTCAAAAGGAGGGCTATATAACCGTCCACAGAAAAATCGATGTGCCGTGGAACGATATCGCGGTATGCGACACCCTCAAGATGATCCCCCAGGACCCGGTTTCGACGGAGGTCACGTTTGACGGAAATCCAAACACCGTCATTGCCCACAGCAGCTCAGAGGTCACGGATGAATTCGGGACCCGGTCCTGCACCCTGGTGTTTGAGGGGGGCAACCGGGCCTATGCCCTGGATAAGGACGGCAACGAGATGTTTGAACTCGAGAGCATCACGGTCCGGGCGACCGAGTTTGCCACAAAGGACGTCATGCCCGCCCGGTTGCCCCCTAACTCAGGTTACACCTACTGTGTGGAGTTGTCTGCCGACGGGATAGACGACGTCGTCTTTGAAAAACCGGTGATCACCTGGGTGGACAATTTCCTGGGGTTTGACGTGGGCATGGCGGTTCCCGTGGGTTACTATGATCGAAGCCGCGGGGTCTGGGTCCCTTCGGATAACGGCGTGGTGGTCAAGCTTCTGGACGGGGATGGTGACGGCGTGGTGGACGCCTTGGATGCCACCGGCGACGATCTTCCGGACGATCTCAACCAAAACGATTCCTACGATGATGAAGTAAGGGGCCTGGAGGATCCTTCCCGCTATGTTCCGGGCGCCACCTTCTGGCGGGTGGCGGTAAGCCATTTTTCGCCCTGGGATTGTAACTGGCCTTATGGCCCGCCCCAGGACGCAACACCCCCAAATCCCGATGGCCTGCCGGACGGGGATCAACAGCGTGATGATGATTGCAAAGAGACGATCAGTTCCTTTGTAGAGAAGAGAAGCCGGATTTTTCATGAGGATATTCCCATTCCCGGAACCGACATGACCCTTCATTATGCTAGCAATCGGGTCGAAGGCTACAAGACGGTCATCAAGGTCCCCGCCAGCGGTGATACCGTGCCCGAGAGCCTTAAAAGCATTATCGTGGAGGTGTACGTGGCCGGACAAAAAATGACCCGGACATTGGATCCACTCCCCAATCAGATGGCCGAGTTTGAATGGAACGGTCTTGATTTTCAGGGAAATCCGGCAGGTGGCATCGTCGATGTCCATATCCGCATCGGTTTTTTGTATGATGCGGTTTACTATAGCCCCGGAGATTTCTCACAGGCCTTTGCCCAGGCCGGAGGCCAGGTGACGGGCATTCGCGCCAGGCAAGAGATTATCTCCTGGAAGGAGCATAAGCTCACCATCAACGGCGGAAAATTGGAGCATGGAGGCATTATTGCAGAGGGTTGGACCCTATCGGAACAACACCAGCTCGACCCGACGCATCCCAATACCCTCCTTAAGGGGGACGGCACACGGATTGAGTCCGGGATTGATGTGCTCACCACTGTCGCGGGAAACGGGAACTGGAGCTACAACGGTGACGGCGGACCTGCCATAGAAGCGTCATTGCGTTCCTCATATGGAATCGCGACAGACAGCGCGGGAAACCTCCATATTGCAGATTGGGGTAATAATCGCATCCGGAAGGTTGACACAAACGGTATTATTACGACCGTCGCCGGTAGCGGCGATTACGGTTTCAGTGGTGACGGCGGACCTGCCATAGAAGCGTCATTGAGTTTCCCAATGGGGATCGCAATAGACAGCGCCGGCAACCTCTATATTTTAGATAGCGACAATAATCGCGTCCGGAAGGTTGACACAAACGGTATCATTACGACCGTCGCGGGAAACGGGAACTGGAGCTACAACGGTGACGGCGGACCTGCCGTAGAAGCGTCATTGTCCTCCGCCGCATCAGGAATCGCGATAGACAGCGCCGGCAACCTCTATATTTCGGATACCGGCAATTATTGCATCCGCAAGGTGGACACAAATGGTATTATTACGACCGTCGCGGGAAACGGCGTAGCGGGTTTTTCCGGTGACGGCGGACCTGCCGTAGAAGCATCATTGGGCTGGGCAATGGGGATCGCGATAGACAGCGCCGGCAACCTCTATATTTTGGATGGCAGCAATCATCGCGTCCGCAAGGTGGACACAAATGGAATCATTACGACAGTAGCCGGTAGCGACGATTACGGTTTCAGTGGTGACGGCGGACCTGCCATAGAAGCGTCATTGGGCTACGCAGTGGGGATCGCGATAGACAGCGCCGAGAATCTCTATATTTCGGATAGCAGCAATCATTGTATCCGCCGGGTGGATACCGGCGGTATTATCGCCACCGTGGCTGGTAACGGCATCTATGGCTCTATTGAAGACGGAGTGCCGGCAAAAAAATCTCCATTAGGATATCCCGTTGGGGTAGCGGTAGACACGGCGGGCAACCTCTACATTTCTGACGAAGCCAATGAACGCATTTTAAAAGTAGGCGTTCCCCACAACCTGCCGATTCCCTCCTCAGCCTCCATGGAAACGGGTGATTTTACTTCTGTCGAAGAAGACGGTCATGGACATATTCTTTCAAAAACCGGGCTCCACAAAAAAACTGTTGATGTCAACACCGGGGTTGCGCTGAGGATTTTCGGTTACGATCAAGACGAAAGACTCATCTCCATCGCCGACCCGTCCGGCAACCAAACCACAATTCAGCGAAACGCAGCCGGGACTCCCGTTTCTATCACGTCTCCTGATGGCCTTGTCACGACGCTGACCATGGACGGCAGTGATCATCTGACTGGCATCACCTATCCCGATGGAAGCAACTACCGCTTTGAATATACGACCGACGGGCTCATGACAATGGAAACAGAGCCCAACGGCAACCGTTTTGAACATCAGTTTGATGCAAACGGAAGGCTGACCGACGTCCTGGACGAGGAAGGCGGCCATTGGCAATTTCATCGGGCGGTCTATGAAGACGGCGACGTGGCGGTCGAAGTGACCAGCGGCGAGGGAAATCGCACCACCTATTGGGATCATCTCTTTTCAACGGGTCAATTCACATCCAAAATTATTTCCGCCAATGACGCTGAAACCCATTACGAGCGATCCTCCAACGGTCTGACCGTTAATAAGCAGCTGCCTTGTGGTATGTCCCTCAACTTCAGTTACGATGTGGATCCATTGTATAAATTCAAATATATCAGAGAAATGATGGAAACCACACCCTCGGGTCTTAGCAAAACCACTCTCAGGGAGAAATCCTACCAGGATACAAACTCGGATGATCTCCCTGATCTGATCAGCGAAACCGTAAAGGTAAACGGCAAAACCACCCTGCTTCAACAAAACGTATTGGCATCCAACAAGACCATAACGTCACCCGAGGGACGTGTGGTGACCACTACCTATGCTCCCGATACCCTGCTGACCTCGGCGGTCTCCATTCCCGGTCTTTTTGATACCGCTTACGGATACGACGCCAAGGGAAGGCTTACATCCATCAGCAACAACACGCGACAGACCTCTTTTACTTACAATGCCCAAGGCTTTTTGGGGTCTGTCACCGACCCGGAGAATCATACCACTACCTATGCTTACGATCCGGTGGGCCGGGTGACGGGGATCAGTCGCCCGGACGGCTCTTCCTTGGGTTTCACCTACGACCCGAACGGAAACATGACCGTTTTGACCAACCCCGCCGACATATCCCATTTGTTCGGCTATAACAAAGTGAACCTCTCCGGCGCCTACCAGACACCGCTCAGCGGGACCTATACCTACCACTATAATAAGGATCGCCGGTTAGTCCGGACCGACTTCCCCTCGGGCTATCAGATTCAAAACGTCTATGACAAAGCGAGGCTTATGCAAATCAGGACGCCCGAAGGGAATATCGACTTCACCTATCTCTGTGGAACGAAAGTAGGCGCTATTACCAAGGGAGCGGAATCCATTGCCTACACCTATGACGGAAAACTGATGACTTCGGAAACATTGGCCGGGACTCTGAACCGGACCCTCTCCTACGGCTACAACAACGATTTCAACCTTCAAACCTTTGCCTACGCAGGCGACACCGAGTCATACGGCTATGACGATGACGGGTCATTGACGGAATCGGGGATTTTCACCATTTCCAGAAATGTCGGAAACGGTCTGCCGGAGAGGGTCACGGGTGGCGCGTTGGATCTTACTCGCACATTTAACGGTTACGGTGAGGTGGCCCAGGAAGCCTACAGGGTGGGGGCGCAAGCCATCGGTTCATGGGATTTGACCCGGGACAACAGCGGGAGAATTGTACAAAAGAGCGAGACGATCCAAGGGATTACATCCAGCTACAGCTATTCCTACGATTCCATGGGGCGGCTTCTGACCGTCACAAAAGATGGAACAGTTGTCGAAGAATATCAGTACGATCAAAACGGCCTCCGGATTTCCGAGATCAACTCGCTTCGGGGGATTAACGAAAGAACTTTTGCCTATTCCGACGGCGATCATCTCCTTTCAGCAGGGGATGTGACCTATCAATACGACGTGGACGGTTTTCTTAATACCCGGACTCAAGAAGGTGAGGTCACCACCTATTCTTATTCTTCCCAGGGAGAACTATTAAGCGTTACTTTGCCAAACGGCACTTTGATCGAGTACCTCCATGACCCCTTCGGTAGAAGAATTGCCAAAAAAGTAAATGGCGTGATAACAGAAAAGTATCTGTGGCAGGGGATGACCCGCCTCCTCGCGATATATGACGGATCCGACAATCTCGTTATGCGGTTTCAGTACGCGGATGGTCGTATGCCGAATTCGATGACCTTGGCGGGTTCCACTTACTACCTTGCCTACAATCAGGTAGGATCATTGAGAGCTGTTGCCGATGCTTCCGGCAATGTGGTAAAAAGACTCGACTATGACTCATACGGAAACGTGATTTCGGATACCGATCCGTCCTTTGAAATTCCCTTCGGCTTTGCCGGTGGGTTGTACGATGGGGATACCGGGCTTGTACGGTTCGGCTACAGGGATTATGATCCGGATATCGGCAGATGGACCGCCAAGGATCCGATATTTTTTGCGGGTGGCGATACGGATCTGTATGGGTATTGCCTAAATGATCCGGTGAATTTGATAGATATAAAAGGCAATTTTTGGTTTGAATTCGGTAAGGGATTTAGTGAACACATAGGAAAGACCGCTTGGAAGTCGGGCAAGACACCGAATCTCTTTGAAGCTATAGCAGCGGGTTTTGTGGAAGTGATAAAATTACGGAATAAACCGCCGGAATTTGACCCATGGACGCCTTGGCCAATAGAATTCTTTTTGGAACCGTATCTTGATAAGAAATATCTGGAGACACTTGGGGATTGGCTGATGCCTGACGAAAGTGCTTGTTTTTCTTAAGTATGCTTTGTTATTAGCTCTTTTTGAATAGATCGACAGAATTTGGTTTAGGTGTAATCTTGAATATATCGGACAGTGATCCAAAAGACAACGCACCATCGGATCTGATACATGCCAAAGTCAGCATAATTTTCGGGTTCTTAAGTTGTGTCATGCTAGGTATAATCGCTTCGATACCGGCCATAATTTTTGGGCACATGGCTCTTTCAAGGAAAAGGAAGGAGTTAACATTGAAAGGAAGGCGCCTGGCGCTGGCCGGTATTTTTTTGGGCTATGTAGGCATAGTGCTAACCCTACTAATAATTCTGCGTTTTATTGGTATGTTCTACGGATATTCAGATTGGCATTGACGAGGTGATGTAGGTGTGATTACCCATTGAAGAATGTAGGCAATTAGGTAATGAGATATAATGTGAAATCTGTGAATTCTGAAGCCAATAGCGGCTTTCGCCCTGATAATGCTTTTTACGGTCGGGACTGGGTGCGGTGGGGTGGGGATCGGACAAAGCTGGATGCCCCTATATTAAATTGTCAAGTCTTGATAAGATAAAATCTATTTTAAGAAATCAGATAGGGTACCAGCGGCGAGAGGTCTTCTTTGGCAATTACGACCGTCATGCGCACGCTCTCATCTTCGTAGGTGGTTTCAAGGACCTTCGACAGGTTGTGGATATCGTGGATGCGCTTTTGCTCGGAAATGGGGATCAGAAGTGTAACTTTGGTGGTTGGATACAGGTTTTCGGACAGGTTCCGCAAAAAAAGATCGACGTTTTGGCCGGTTGCAGCCGATATGAACCGGGCGTTCGGGTAAGCATTGCGGGTTCCTTTGATGGTGTCCTTCGAAACCCGGTCGATCTTGTTAAATACAAGCATATGGGGGATTTGATCGGCATCAATGCTTTTGAGAACGGTTTCCACGTCCGCTATATGTTTTTCGTAATTTTCATCCGAGATGTCGGCCACATGGATCAGGAGGTCTGCTTCCTCCGCTTCTTTGAGGGTGGCCCGAAAGCTGGCGACCAGGTGATGGGGCAGGTTGGAGATGAATCCCACGGTATCGGATATGACCGCTTCTTTGTTGTTATGAAGCGGCAGTGCCCTTGAGGTGGAATCCAGCGTTGCAAAAAGCTTGTCTTCCATCAGCACATCTGCCCGGGTCAAGCGGTTGAAGAGCGTTGACTTCCCCGCATTGGTGTAACCCACCAGACCGATGTTCCGGCATGTTTGCTTTCTCAGTTTTTTCTGGGTGTCGATTTGTTTAACAAGTCGCTTAAGATTTTTTTCAATTTCATAAATTTCCCGCTGTAGCTTCTGGCGGTCCATTTCGCTCTGCTTCTCCCCCATTCCTCGAAATGCCACCCTGCCGCCTGCCTTGCTGCCGAAGCGCTCCCGGTCCAGATGCCCCCACATGCTCTTCACCCGGGGGAGTTCGTACTTCAATTGGGCCAGCCTGACCTGAAGCCGGGCCTCTCGGGTCCTGGCATGATCGTGAAAAATTTTGAGAATCACCTCGGTGCGGTCCATGACCGGAAGCATGAAGCGCTTTTCAATGTTGCGGGCCTGGTTTCCCGTGAGATCATGGTCGAAAATCAGAAGGTCGGCTGCAGCCCCTGCTTTTTCAAGGCTGTCTTCGATAAACCCTTCACCGAGGAAGGTTCGGGGATGAATTTTTGCGCGTCGCTGTACAAAAGCCCCGAGGGAAAGGATGCCGGCCGTATCCGTCAGACGTGTCAGTTCCGCCATGGAATCATCCTTGGCAGCGGTTTCACCGTCCAAGGGGCAATAGCCCAGCAGAATGGCCTTTTCTTTTTCGGCAGCCGCCAGGGTCATTCAGGTTCCCGGATTCGATGGTGCAATTTCATAAAATGAGATTTTCAGCTGTCATTTCTTCCGGAATGGGAAGACCCAGCAGGTACAAAACCGTAGGTGCCACATCCGAGAGCTTTCCCTTTGGGCGCAGTTTTTTCCCCACGGCATTCTGCGAGATGTAAATGAGATCAACGGGAAAAAGGGTATGGCTGGTTTTGGTCAGTCCCGTTTCGTAGTCCACCATCTCCTCGGAATTCCCATGGTCGGAAGTGACCAGGATTTCCGCTTCCAGTTCCAGCAATCGTTTCACGATCCTGCCCACGCATTCATCCACCACTTCAATGGCCCTGGTGGCGGCATCCATGGACCCCGTGTGGCCCACCATATCGCCGTTGGCGTAATTGACCACAATAAAGTCATAAGGGTTATCGTTTAAGCGTTTCAGGATTTCATCGGTCACGGTGTAAGCATCCATTTCAGGATGATGGGCGAAACTGGATGCGTCAAATCGCGACGGGACCTCCACCTGCTCCTCCCCTGGATAGGGCGTGGTTTTCTTTCCGTTGAAGAAGCTGGTGACATGGCGAAATTTCTGTGTTTCGGCGATGCGCAGTTGAGTGAGTTCCGCATTCGAAATGACTTCGCCCAGCAGATGATCCATGCCGCCCCCTTTGTCCATGGGTGCGATCAGGTAATTATCGAAATCGTCGTAATAACGGGTGAATCCGGCGTAAATCACTTTCGGTCGTACCTTGAGGTCCCCCGGGTAATCGGAATCGACGAAGGCGCGTGAGAGTTGAATGGCGCGGTCCTGACGATAATTGGTGTGTAAAATGACGTCACCGTCGTGGATTCCGTTGTAGTCGCCGATGCAGAATGGGGGAACATATTCATCCGTCATTTCATCCCCGTCGGGCGTTTTCATCTCCTCATAGGCTTGTTGGACGGCACTTTGGGCGTCTTCGGCCCGCAACCCTTCGGCACGGACGAGGCAATGATAGGCCTGATCCGTGAGTTTCCAGTTCTGGGAACGGTCCATGCCGTAATAACGTCCCATGACGGTTCCGATTCGGCACAAACCGACCTTTTCCATTTCGGAGCCAAGGGTTTTCAGAAAGCCGAGGGTGCTGCGGGGCGGTGTGTCCCGGCCGTCCAGAAAGGGATGAATGATGATTTCCCCCTCGGGAAATGCTTTCCGTGCTTCGGCCATGATCTTGAACAAATGCTTCTGGTGGGCATGTACCCCTTCATCCTGCAAAAGCCCCAGCAGATGGAATCGGCTGTTGTTTTGTCGCCAGTTGGAAATCAATCGTTGCCACATTTCCGCCTGGAACAGCACGCCGCTTTCCAGTTCATCATCGATCCGTTTTAATTCCTGGACCACGATACGCCCGGCGCCCATGTTGAGATGCCCCACCTCGCTGGAACCCTGATATCCGGCGGGCAGCCCCACGGCTTCACCTGAACATTCGAGGATGCTCCATGGATAGGTCTTTTTGTAGACGTCCATATTGGGAGTGCTGGCGGCCAGCACCGCATTGTTTTTTTTGTTCTCATTTAGTCCCCATCCATCACGAATAATGAGTGCCACCGGTTTTTTCATATCGGATTTTCCTTTCCTTAGTGGTATTTCGGAAATGCTAACGTCGGGTCCCGTTCCGGGCGGACGAAATCCTACATCCATGTGACTCTGGGCGGGTTTCGAACGGGAATCCGCTGGTATTTGAACGTGGGGTATCCCACCATCATGGCGCCGTAAGCCCGATGCTCTGGCGGGAGTCCCAGGGCCCCGGAAAGTGGCGGATGGTTGTTGGCGGCCGTATAGAGGTATCCGGCCCAACAGGTTCCGAGTCCGAGACTGGCGGCGTACAGGTCGAGATGGCTCAGCGCCAGGGCCCCGTCTTCCGAGCCGAAAGGCCAGTCCTTTCTGCCATGGACCACGATAACGTGGGGCGCGCCCCGGCAGATGCGTTCATCCCCGCTTTCCCAGGCTTCAAGCACCCGAGGCAGCTTCATCTGCAGGGCCACTTTCGGACGCTCCTCGATGATCAGCTTCACCCAGTCAATGACCAGGCCGGCCAGACGTTTTACTTCCTCCGGATTTTCAACCACCAGCCAGTGCCACGGCTGTTCATTTTTGGCTGAGGGTGCCTGGCAGGCCACCTTCACCAGTTTCAGAAGGGTTTCACGCGGAACGGGCTTTTTCCGGAAAGTCCGTATGGAGCGGCGGGAAGCCAGGAACTGTTCGGCCCGATCCGGATCCAATTGCAGTTCCGGGTCGACTGTGGGACATTCGTCCGGACTTATCCACATCAATTTGAGCGCACTTTCAGGACAGACCGCTACACAGTGGCCGCACTTGATGCAGTTTTCCTCCGCATCGGGGGTGGGCGCCGGTACATCTTTGGGCGAATTTGTCAGAATGACCCGCGACGGGCACTCTTTGACGCAGATGCCGTCACGGCTGCATCTGTCGGAATCGATGGTAAAAAGAGGCACTATTTACTCCAGAATAATGAGGGCGTCTACAGCCACGGGTCGGCTGCCGGAAAGGATGAGCGGATTGATGTCGATTTCTTTAACGGCATCGTTTTCAAGGCCGATCCGTCCTACCGAAATCAGAATGTCCGCCAGCAGGTCACGGTCGACTTCCGGCATACCCCGGACGGCATCCAGAATTTTGTGGGCCTTGATTTCAGACATCATTTCAAGGGCATCGTGCTTCTCAAGGGGCGCCACGCGAAAGGAGATATCCCTTAGCACTTCGGTGAAAATACCGCCCAGGCCGAACATGACGCACGGCCCGAACTGCGGGTCCCGGGTGAGGCCCGCCACAAGTTCCCGCTGCCCCTTGATCATTTCCTGGACCAGCACTTCGTTTTCTTTTCCGTCCATGTTGGTTGAAATACGATCAAAGGCGCCCAACGCCTCTTCCATATTCCGGATATCCACTTCAATGAGGCCTTTTCCGGTTTTGTGGGTGATACTGGGTGCGCAACCTTTGAGGACCAGGGGAAACCCGATTTCCGCGGCAGCTGTTTTCAGATCCGCTTGATTCGTGACCGTAATCTCGTGGGTCACGGGAATTTGATACGCTCTTAAAACCTGTTTGGCCTCATATTCGGAAAGAGCATGCCTCCCTTCTGAAAGGGCTTTTTCCAAGATTTGCATTGAAGTGCCTCCAAAAAATTTAAGCTGTATGATTTCAGCTTTTTTCCGTTGCGCCGGTATGATAATAAATGATTTGAAGCATAGAGAAAAGGAAACGGTTTGTCAATCACCGGAAATGGCCGCACTCCCACAACAGAGCGACTTTAAAGGCATTGCAGCATGCATATTTCCGAAAGCATTATCACCAGAACCTGGGAATTCGGAGAGACGGATCTCCTGGTCAGCTTTTTTACGGTTGACAGGGGTCGCCTCAAAGGCGTTGCAAAAGGGGCGAGAAAAAGCACCAGGCGCTTTGCCAACTGTCTGGATTCTTTCTGCCTGACGCGTCTGGAGTATGAACGCAAGAGCGGTCGGGATCTCTATTTCCTCAATTCCGGCAAATTGATTCACGGCTTTCCGGAATTGAGGGCCGATTTCCATGCGCTTTCCCTGGCCAGCTACATGATTGAACTGACGGAAACCCTTTTTCCTCCGGGCGTATCGGAGCCGCGTATGTTTGATCTTCTAAAAGATGCATTTATCGCTCTCTCGGGCCGGATAGGAAGAGATGAACTGCGAATTTTTTTCGAGGCCAAAGCGTTGGCCCTTGGCGGATACGGCATCAATTTTGAGCGGTGTTGTGAGTGTGGCAGATTGTATGCCGGAGAGGGGAGGGCGGTTTTCAAGCATAGCAAGGGGGGGATTGCCTGCCTGAGGTGCGAAAAAGAATCTGCCCGGCTTCCCGGTTTGAACCCGGACACGGCCAAGGGGTTGGATCAAATCCAGACAACACCGCTGGATGACGCCCAAAAAGTAACTTTAACGGATGGCATGATCGAAGAGATGAAACGGGTGCTCAGGCAGCATTTGCGGTACAGCCTTGGAAAGGAGTTGAAAACTACCCGGTACCTGGCATAGCATTTTAAAAAAAATTCCAATGTTTCCGTTTACCGCTTTTCATCCAAATATTCGCTCCACAGTTGACTTCGCAAGCCGGCAAGCGTTTTGAACATCCTGTCTAAGGCAGCTGTGATGCCGGGGGCGTGTTCCCCCATCGCCTCTTTTAAATCATTACAAAGATATGTGTGGCATAAAAACGGTCTTGATGCCAATTCAAGCGTGCAACCCTGTTCTCCCAGGAACCGGCACCCTTTCTTCATAAATGATTCCCTTCGCCACTTGAGTGCGCGTCCCGATAATTTGAGATAGATGATATCTTTGTCGGTATACAGATAATGGACTCTGGAACAGCAGGGAGCGTCGCATTTTGCACATATGCGCTCAATATACGGTTTTTGGAGCGCAGCGGCTTCCGAAAGAAGTCGCTCTATCCGTTTGACGGTTTCACGCAGCATTTCCCGCTTGCATCGACATGAGGCTTCGATCTCCTTATCTTTGCGACGATTAGAGCCCTTTTCGAACTTCTGCGGAATGAGAATTTAGAGCAGGCTCTCAGCAATAGGAAATAGATAGCAAAGGCCCATCCTTTCATCAAGTCTAATAGAATGAGGATGAAGTTTGAAATGAAAAAGGTGCTTCGGCAGCATTTGCGCTGCAGCCTCGGAAAGGAACTCAAAACGGCCCGGTATTTGGGGTAATCTGAAAGAAACATGCGATTCTTCACCTGTGAAAATCAACATTTTTGTTGCGACAGGCGCTGAGACCAACAAAGATGTCATGTTCCGTAGCCCTGTATATCCCTGATAAGACCTGTTATGTTCTATGATTTCAGAGTGATAAGGAAGGAGAAATCTGTCTCTCAGAAAGTGGCATGGGGTTTGCTTGCGAGAGACAGCGCATAGCCCTATCAACCCGGTCAGGGAATCACCGACATGCAAGTACGGAAACTACGACCCCGAAGGGTGGGGGGGACGATCCGGCGCCCCAACGCAGAAAGCTCTTGATGGCCACCATGATCGCCCTCACGCGAAAGCCGGCAGGTCCCGGAGGATCGAAATAGACCGTGCCCATGGAGCGAAAAGATGCAAATACTGATTGTAGCACATTCCAATCTGGTCCCCTACGGTCTCGTGGGGCGATTAATCCTTGAGCAGGGGACGTCCCTCACGGTCGTCAGGCCGTCGGAAGGGATTCCGCTTCCGGAAAAACCGGATGCATATGACGGTCTCGTGATTTTGGGAGGGCTCCAGAATGCGATGCAGGACGAGGCGTTTCCCCATTTCATCCCTTTAATGACGCTGATCCATGATTTTGAAAGATTTGAAAAGCCTGTTTTGGGCATCTGCCTGGGGGCCCAGCTTCTGGCGCGGTCCCACGGTGCGCGGATACACCGCATGTCTCAAGCGGAAAGGGGGTTCACCCTTGTGAAAAGAACGCCCGCGGCAAAAAGTGACCCACTGTTCAGCCTTACGCCCGAGACCCGATATCTCATGGAGTGGCATGAGGATACCTTTGACCTCCCATCCGGCGCCCGTCTTCTGGCAACCGGCGACAATTGTGCAAACCAGGCCTTCCGTATCCGCCGCGCCAGCTACGGGGTACAATTCCACCCCGAGGCCACTCCCGAGATCATTCGGGGCTGGATTGACTCCCGGCCCGAACACCTCAAACAGCAAGATCCCCACCTTACAGACCGCATTGGAGCCCAAACCGCACAACATATGCCGGATGCCTTCGCATATTGCCGAAGTTTCACTTTGGCGTGGCTCACCCTCGCCGGTAAAAAACATTGATCGGTCTTTTCTTCACCGCGAAAATCGTTTGAAGCAAGCACAAACCGATTCCGCGTACTGAGCGCCGAAAACGGGTATTTTGAACGGAGTCCGGAAGAAGGATCCCTCGAGGGAATCGTTGAGGTAGGACCTTACTGGTGACCAACAATTGCGGTACGCGGTCCGAGGCGTGTACCGACAAAAAAAGCGTTCATGCGAGCAGCAACACATTTCAATTTGAACCGGCCTGTCTTCAAGACCTCAGCCCTTAAACTGACCGGGGAGGACGGCTGTGTAACGTCGTGCCCTGGAACGTAGTGGATCTGTTCCCATTTCTTTATATCCGAAGGCCGCCGTGGTAGTGGGAGATCATGCCCATCAGACGTCTCATCTGAATGGGAGAGATCTTTATCCCGGCCCTTGGTATATCCCGCTCGATAAAGGTGCGAACAAAATTTTCCTGCCACCGTTGCCATTTGGCTTCATTTTTTTCTTTTATGGCATCAGGATAGCCGCCTCTCAACCAGCAAGTCGAAAGATCAATGCCGCTATCCTTCAATTCTTCAAAAAGAAACAAGGTCTGATTGGATGTCGGCTTGCCGGGTGTTGGCGTGGACGGCATGGGAAGTCACATATCCCGGATGACCTTCAGCATATCGGCCGTGGAAATGATGCCGATGGGTTTTTCATCACGGGTGACAAACACGCGATGGATGCGGTTTCTGATCATGGTATCCGCCACCTGCTGAACCGTATCATTTTCTCCCACCACAAGCATCCGTGAAGTCATGATATCACCCACCGTTGCGGGGGCTTCATCCGTGAAATGGAGAGCGTCGATGTCCTGATGTGAAAACCGGTCATCAGTTGTGTGTACATAATAATCACGGCGGGGGTTGAATTGTACCCCTTTTTCCGGAACGGTCTCACGGCGAAGAATGTCGGTAATGGATACTGCGCCGATCAGTTTGCCGTCATTTGATATAACCGGAGCACCCGATATGGCGTTTTGAAACAAGAAGTCAGCCAACCCCTGAATTGACAATTCGGAGTTAACGGCTAAAACGTCTTTATTCATTATGTCTTTTGCAGTCAGATTTTCCATCGCTTGACCTCCCGGTATGCCGGTATGATGGTTATTTGGATCATAATGTCAGCTTTTATGAAACGCCGAAAAGGAAACAAAGTCAACCAAAAACCTTTCAAAGGTAAATAGGGGCGGTTTCTTTTTTCCTTATTTTTTTATGCCTGATTCCCTTGGTAGGGCGGATACTTTATACCCGGTTGGGTGCAGTGCCCGGGTACAAAGTAACCATTTTCAAAAAAATACCGGCGGAATCAACTTTCCGCGTTTGATTTGGAATAATAAAACACTGTGTTTTTGATGGGTTACGGTGGGGTTGGTTTTTTGGCACGTTCGGTGCATTAAAAAATTTCAAATTTAAAACACTGGAAAAAATATTTGGAGGTGCAACATGAAAAAGCTGGTAACTGTTCTTGGAATCGTACTTTTGGTTGGTGTCATGGCCTATCCTGTTTTTGCAAGAGGATGGGGTTATGGAGGTGGTCCCGGATATTGCTGGTGGGATCGGGGCGGCAATGCTTCCTATACCGCGGAACAACAGCAGCAACTGAACAACCTCGACCAGAAGTTCTTTAATGAGACCGCAACGCTCAGAAATAACATCTGGACCAAACAAAATGAAATGTCAATCCTGTTGAACGGGGAAAACCCGGATCCTGCAAAATTGCAGGCGCTCCAAAAAGAGATCAATGGGCTTAAGAATCAAATGGCTGAAAAACGTCTTGAATACAGGCTTGAAACCAACAAAGTGGCGCCCAATAACACTTACAGCAGAGGATACGGTAGAGGATACGGCAGAGGAATGATGGGGTATGGTGGCCGCGGTGGATACGGGCCGGGAGGCTGCTGGAATTAAGCTTTGTGCCGCAACCAAAAACACACTGGAGGGGCTCATCGAAAAAAAGAGCCCCTTTTTTTATTAAGAGAAGCGTTCGTTCCAGCGTTGACGGCTTGATGCGCTAGAGTCGATATACCGTGGGTTTTTCTTCCATGCCGATATCGATGCCGATGCTGTCTCCTGTCCTGAATCCAAGTTTCTTCAGTTTGCGGGTTACCGGTTCATCTCTGTCCTGATACCAGTATACGGACCAGAGGGGATTGCGCACCGTGGCGATCCCATAGGCATCGTGACTGCCGAGGTTAATGCGAATATCATCTCTCGCGATCAGTGTATCCGCTTCCGACAGGAAGTAGTCCCTCTTGTACAAGTTGTTATAAAGAGCCTTTGACAAGGGCGCCTGTAAATCCGGTATTTCATCCAGGTAATGATTGGCAATCTGGTAGAGGTCTTTGGGAGGATCAATGGAAAGCCCCAGGATGGCATAGCGTTCGTATTTCAAGGCAAAATTTTCAAACTCAGCTTCCTGGGACGCAATGATGTTCAGTGCACTTTCCATATGAGGCTCGGTATCGCCATCCTGCATCACAATATTTTCACATTGATCGATGATGCACATATAGAAAGCCTCATTGTCCATCACGAAAACGGGTCTTTCACGATAATTTCTCCTTGTTCGTATTCTTCTGGCGCCATCCAGGGTTACGGACCTTTCACTTTCTTTTTCATCCAGGGTTTCGATGTGGGAGATGTCCTTGGCCTGGACCACATGGATTTCACCGTCTCCGGAAACGATGTATTCAATCTCACACTTAAAGGCAAGATATCTTTGAATGTTTTTAGATAGCTCCAGAAGCCTCGTATCATGGGGCGTTTTGGTGACAAACGGGCCGCTTTCCACTTTGTGGGACCGTTTTCGACTATAGCCGAACTCCCAACTGTTTCTCAGCATCTTTGCCATGACGCCGCTGCCGTCTATGAAAGGCATGACGATAATGCCCATATCCTCCAGATCCAGTTCCGGCGCATGGTTGAATTTTTGCTGCCGCAAGATGGAAAGTTTCTTGACGGTTTTTCCCATTTTAATGATTCTTTTCCTGGCATATTGTATCCCGGCCACATCGGCGTAGGTTTCCAGAGAATCAAACGTTCCCGGTTTGAAAGCTTCTTCGTGCGGATGGGCACTTCTGGCAATGACCTTGAAGCTTTCCTGATGGTGTTTTAAAAACGCCTGAAGTCTTTCAAAATTTTCATTCCTGAAATCCTCCGCGGGAACATAGATGAAATCAGGGACATTGAATTTGCCTTCTTTTAATTTTTCAAGATGTAAAGCCTTTTCGGGCAACCTGTTCAGCATGGTCATGATCTCCTCAATAAACGGAAGATTTTTGAATCGAACCGGTTCATAGAAAATGCCCTCGCCATATCAAAATATCAAAACGGGAGAGCGCAAGAAAGTATCAATTCGGGAATCGAAGCACCTGACTATTTTCGCCAATACTCGGGTGTCAACAATACAATCACCGTATAAATTTCAAGACGCCCCAGGAGCATGCAGGCATTGAGTACCCATTTGCCGGCTGTTGGAATTTCCAGATAGTTTCGTGTGGGGCCCACGATCCCCAGGCCGGGTCCGATGTTGCCGATGGTGGCGGCTACGGATGAAATAGCGGATATATAGTCCAGTCCCATGGATGCCATGGCCAGAAAGGCTATGACGAAAAGCCCCATATAGAGGAAAAAAAACCCCCATATGCTGCTGAGGACGTCCTCCGAAACAGCCTGTCCACCCAGTTTTACCGTGGTTACCGCGTGTGGATGGATAATGCGGAAGATTTGCTGGTAGCTATGTTTTACCATCAGTATGACCCGTACCGTTTTTATGCCGCCCCCGGTTGAACCGGCCATTGCTCCCAAAAACATGCAGATCAGCAGAACAAGCTGTGAAAAATGGGGCCATTTTTCGTAATCCGCCGAAACAAATCCCGTTGTAGTGATAATGGAACTGACCTGAAAAGCAGCGTACCTGAATGCCTGGAACAAAGATGAATAGATCTCGGCATAGATGTCCAGGGTCACCAACAGGATAAAAACGCCGACCAGGATGAGAAATACGCGGCACTCCGCGTCTCTGCCGAATATTTTCAGATCGCCTTTGAGGAGCCTGAAGTGAAGGGAAAAATTGATGCCGGCCAGAAGCATGAAAATAACAATGACAAAATCAAAGTAGGCACTGTTGTAGTGGGCCAGACTGGTATTTTTGGTTGAAAAGCCGCCAGTGGGCATGGTGCAAAAGGCATGGCAGACGGCGTCGAACAGGTTCATGCCGCCTGCAAGAAGCAGCAATACCTGCAGCAGGGTTATGAGAAGATAGATTTTCCAGAGGATCCTGGCGGTTTCTGAAATTCTGGGTTTCAGTTTATCCACCACGGGGCTGGGGATTTCAGCCTTGTAAAGCTGCATGCCGCCAATGCCCAGGAAAGGGAGAATGGCGATGGATAGCACAATAATACCCATGCCGCCCAGCCATTGGGTAAGACTTCGCCAGAGCAGAATTCCCTCGGGAAGGGATTCGATATCGGTTATGATGCTGGCCCCCGTTGTGGTAAACCCTGAAATGGATTCAAAACAGGCATTGGTGAAGTCCGGAATGACGCCGGAGAATAAATAGGGCAGGGCACCGACCAATCCCGCCATCATCCACCCGAGCGCAACGATGGCAACCCCGTCCCGGTGATTCAGATGCTTTTCCTTTTGATTCCTGGTCAAAAGGAAAAGGATGACGCCCGAGACGCAGGTGATGACCATGGCCAGGAACAAAGGTTGTGTGCAATTGTCTTTCAGCAGAAAAGAAACGCCTAAGGGGGGCGCCATGGCAACGCCCAGGAAAAAAACCAGAATTCCTGTGAACCGGACGATAATTTGGAAGTTCATCAGAAATATTCCAGTTTCACGGTGAGCAGCTTTTCAAGTTTCGGAAGCACTTGTTGCAGTGCGAATATGATGAGTCGGTCCCCCGGCATGATCATCGTGTCGCCTCGAGGGATAATGATCTCGTTTTTGCGGAAAATGGCGCCAACAATGGCCCCTTTCGGCATTTTTACTTTATGAAGGGGTTTGTTGACGATGTCGGATGTTTCCAACGCTTCTGCCTCAATAGCCTCGGCGTGTTCTCCCTTCAATGGCGCAACCGATAGGATTTTTCCGGGTCTGATATACTGCAGGATCGCTCGAACCGCAGCCAGCCTCGGGCTGACCACGGTATCAATGCCGATGGCGCTCATAAGCGGCAGATAACTCAATTTACTCACACGGGTGACGGTTTTACGGGTTCCAAGTCCTTTGGCCATAAGGGATATGAGGATGTTGCTTTCTTCATCCCCGGTGATGGCCACCACAAAATCCGCGCTCCCGATATTTTCCTCATCCAGGAGTTCTTTGTGGGTGCCGTCGCCGTTGATGACAATGACTTGGTCAAGATCGGCTGAGAGTTGGGCGCATATGGCCTCGTCCTTTTCAATGATTTTGGCGCTGATTTTGGCCCTGTCCATTTCCCTGGCCAGGGCCTGGCCGGTCTGACCCGCGCCGATGATGATGATCCGTCTCAGACTTTCTTCTTTGATCCCGAACAATGAGAGCGTCTTGTCCAGCTCCCGATTTCTGGCAACCAGATAAACCAGATCCCCTGCCAGAATGCTGTCGTTGCCGTGCGGAATGATCACCTGGTTTTTTCGCAAAATGGCCCCCACCAGGATCTGTCCTTCGGCTTTGGTGAACGAATGGAGTTTCCGATTGGCAAAGGGGGATTTTTCCTCCACCATCACCCCGATAAGTTTAACCCTTCCTTCTACAAAATCGATGACTTCGGAGGCGCCGGGAATTTCCATCAATCTCTGAATGCTGCGGACCATTTCAGACTGTGGGTTGATCACATGGTCAATCCCCAGATGATCCTTATCCAGTAATGTGATTTCCTTTATATATTCCTCGTTTCTGAGCCGCGCCACTTTGATCATGTGCGGATTCAGGTTTTTGGCGATCACGCAGGAAATCAGATTTACCTCATCGCTGTCGGTTGTCGCCAACAACATGTTGGCTTCCCCGACGCCCGTATCTTTTAAAATTCGTGGGCTGGTTCCCGATCCCAAAAAGGCCTGTACATCAAGGTTGTCGGAAACACGCTTAATTTGTTCCGGTTCTTTGTCAATCAAAACAACATCCTGGTTTTCTTCTGAAAGTCGCTGCGCGATATGGAATCCCACTTCGCCCGCACCCACTATGATCACCTTCAATTTCAATGAAGAATCCTCCTACCGTTTATCGGCGACCCGGAAGAAAAACACCGCGAATGTGTTCAGCAGCCAAACGCCCCGATTTCCATGATGGTAACATGGGAAATCAGTTGATTACCTCAAAATGAAATACATTACCAGCCTTTTTCGGCGAGGATATGCCTGACTTTTTCTTCCGCTTTTTTCTGCACCAGGACCATTTTTTTTGTGTGGGCTTTTTTAATTTTCTCGGTCAAGACTTTCAGATCCGCCGGTTTTTCAAGGAGATCGGTGGCTCCCAGTTTCATGGCCTCCACACCTTTCTGCACCGTGGCATGTCCGGTAAGGAGAATGACCTGTAGATCCGGATTCTTTTTCTTCAGCTCTTTGAGGGTTTCGAGGCCATCCATTTCAGGCATCATAAGATCCAAAATAATGGCATCAAAGCTATCTTCCTGGGCTTTTTCCAGCGCCTCCTTGGGCGAAGTTGTGGTTGTCACGTTCATGTCTCTTGCTTCCATGCGCTCCGCCATGGTTTCCAGGAATTCCTTCTCATCGTCGACCAGCAATACTTTTTCCATTTTTGACTCCTTTTTTAATGGCTGTCAGCATGCAGCCGTTATCTGTTGACGTGCATCTTTTGGTAAAATAAGGATGATTTCGCCTTTCTCCACATCATGGTGCATTTTGGCGCCCAGGATACTCAGCAGCGCCGCTGTTTTTGCTGCGGATGGCGGAGCTGTCGCGTTCCCAATACCGTTGAATCTTACGTCCACCGAAGCGGGGTTGGTCTCAAAAGTCAGTCCCACCGTCTTTTCAGTGCCGGTCGCATCCATGGCAAAATCAAGGACCTGCCAGATGAGATCGAGGAGGTGAAACGGCGACGTTATGACCGTGGGAAAGTCCGAAGGCGGTTGAAAGTCCAGTTTGACGCCCCGCATGTCGGCGAATCTTCCGGTGAGTGCCACTGCCAGCTCCAGGGTTTCCATGATCCCGGCACTTTTTTCGAATTCATCTACGCTGTGGGCCAGTCTGTTGAGGTTTTTGATAATGACGTCCGCCCGCTGAATCTGGGTGGCAACCCTTTGGGAAACCGTCTTGAGACGACTGGGATCGATGGGCATGCCTTTTTCGGCCATAACCGTGTAATCTTCCAGAAGCCCGGCGCTCTCATTGACAATGGCCATGACATTCTTGATTTCGTGGGATATGGAGGCCGTCATTTTGCCAAAAAACTGAAGCTCGGATTCACGCTGCTCGTCCGTTTGATCAACCATGATCCATCCCTTCTTTTTAGGTGTTCATCAGATTGTTCATTTTGAGGATAAGTTCATCAATGCTGACCGGTTTCAGCAGGTAGTAGTCGACGCCGGTCTCGGCGGATCCCGCCGCAAAGTCGTCCTGTGAACCGTGCCCGGTCATGAAAATGAATTTCATTTCAGGGTGTTTTTCCTTCATCAATTTCCTCAGGTTGATGCCGTTCATGCCCGGAATCTTCACATCCAGAACTGCGATGTCAAATTCTTCCCGGTCAATCAGTTCAAGGGCCCCATCGCCGCTCGTCACCCAGCGCGCTTCGATTCCCCTGATGCTCAAACGCTCCGCAAGTGTTTCCACCAGTTCCTGTTCGTCATCTACTAAGAGTACACGCACGAGTTTTTCATCTCCTTTTCTTCGATGGCGAGGGGCAAGGTGATGGAGAAGGTTGTCCCCCTGTTGACTTCACTGGTTACGTCGATGGTTCCTCCAAGTTGTTCCACGAGGCCGTATGTGATGGAAAGTCCCAGGCCGGTACCCCCCGTTCCCGTCTTCGTGGAAAAGAACGGCTCAAAAACACGTTTGATATCCGATTCCGGAATGCCGCAGCCGTCGTCGGAAATGGTGAGTGCAATATTTTCAGGGTCAGCCATCCCGGCTTTTACCTGAAGGTGGCCGTTGTTATCCATGGCGGCGAAAGCGTTGTTGATGATGTTCAATATGACCTGTTGCAGCCTGCCGGCATCCGTTTCGATGTCGGGAATGTCATCACTAATATCAATGGAGATTTGAATGGAGCGATATTCCGCCTCCTTGTTCAGAAATCCCAGAACTTCCCGTATGATGTCGTTTACATTGACGGTCTGAATACTGACGTCCATATGTCGGGCAAACCCAAGCAGGCGCTTGGTAATTCTGCCGCAGCGGGTCACGGAATTCAAAATTGAATCCACCAGCCCCATGAGCATTTCGTTCTGCTTGTATTCCTCCTTAAAGGTAAAAAGGTCTTTCATGAGTCCTGCCTTTTCATTAATAATGGCCAGGGGATTGTTGATTTCATGGGCCACACCGGCTGCCAATCTGCCGATGGAGGCCATTTTATTCGTGTATTCAATCTGATGCAGGGTGACGATCAGCTTCTGGTCCGATTGAAATATGCGGTTCACCAGGTACGTGGCGCCCCAGAGGATCACAAACAAAATGAAGGCCGCGCTGATTAGCAAAAACCCGATCAATTCCTTTCGGGTATCGTCCCATGCCTTAAGCAGTTCCGGTTTATTTTTGACCACCATCAGTATGAAAGGGGTATCGGTAATGTAACGGTACCCGATGACCAAGGGGGTTCCATTGGCCGAGACCCATTCGAAAACCCGTGTTTCAGGGGCATCCTTCGGAATGGGAAGGGAAATGCGCTGAAGAACCTTTCCATGGGACTGGGTCGGTGTCTGGAGCACCCCCTCGTGGTTGATCATAAACGCATCTCCGTGGCCGTCAATTTCAAGATTCGAGAGCAGATTCACAAAATTCTCGGTATCCAGTGTGGCCCGAAGTACGCCAAAAGAACCACCATTATAACGATATTTGACGGCCATGACAATGTGGGGAATGTGACGAAAGCCGCTGAAGGCATCACTGATAAACGCACCGTGTTTGACGACCTGTTTGAACCATTCCTGATTACTGTAGTCCTTTCCGGTCAAATGGTAGGGACCTGCGTAGACTCTCTGAATTCCCTGGGGGTCGATCAGGCCCAAATCCACAAAGCCGCCGAAACTCTTTTTCAGATTTTCAAGGACCGCCTCCAGATGCTCGGGGCGATAATCCATTCGGAAGTTATTGTCATTGACAATGAAGTCAAGGGCACATCTCCGCTCATCAAAGAAATAAGAGATGGTTCTGCGGATGTTGCTGACAAGCCTGGAAGTCGTGAGCAGAATTTCCGATTCCACATCATGCCGTGTGGCCCGGTAATCCATCACTGCCATGAATATGAGCGGCGCTAAAACGACGGCTGAAGTGACGAATACCGCTGCATACCAGGTACGTCTGAAATCAAACAGGGACCTGTACGCCGCTCCCCCCAGTTTGCGCTGGTCCCAGAATGCCGGTTTTAAGTTATTCAGAAAACCCATAAAATTTAAGGTGGAATATGTTGATTAAGGGCTTTTTTCTAATCCTGAGCCCGGGTTTTGTTCCGTATTTTTTCATTGGCCGCGTTCAGCGTCTTCGTCAACACCCCGATATCCACGGGTTTCTGAAGATAGGCAAAGGCTCCCAGATCCATACAGACTTTCCGGTCGGCCTCGGACCCGTGGCCGGTCAGAATGATGACTTCGATCTCGGGGCTTGTTTGTTTGACGCGTCTCAATACCTCGATGCCGTCAATGCCGGGCATTTTGAGGTCCAGAATCATGACTTCAGGTTCATCGTCTTTCACCAGCTTGAGGGCTGACTCACCGTCGTAAGCGACTGCCGATCCCATATCGCGCATGAGCAGCCTTTCGGAAAGCGTCTGCACGAATTCCCTCTCATCATCGACCAAAAGCACCTTTGACGGCGCTTGAAAATCGGCTTTCCGATAGATGTCCGCCTGATGGTAGTTCTTGCCGACCCGGGTATCCACGGAGGAAACGCCGGGAATCCCGGCCGCGAGTGATTTCAGTTCCTCCTCAAGCCGGCTCAACATGAGCACGTGCTTATTGATGGTAATGGTGACCGCGCCATCCACCGCGTCCACATCCACGTTGTGCCCTTCCCGGGTAAGTGTCGCCTCCACAGAGGCTGCCAGCAGAAAATCCTCGGCGGCTTTCCGGCTTTCCTCGCTGGGTTGCAGCATTTTGTCGCCCAAATGGTTTTGGATGTTTGAAGCCGCCGCTTCCACATCCATCTTGTCCATGGGAATGACCATGTCATAAAGGGATGCACTCCATGGATCTGCTGTTTCGAGCAGGTTCTGTACCCACACAGCCCGGTCTTCATCCTGCTTGTGAATGAGCGCCGTGGCATCCTTTTCAGAGAGCTGCATCTGTCCGGCGGCCGTTGCCTTTCTGAATTTCAGGTCGGCAATAAGGCATACACGAAGTACATGGGTGATGCCTTTGGGTAGGAGCAGACTTGAAAAACCGCTTGCAATGAACCCGCCAGCCTGAAGGGTCTGAGCCATGGCCAGCTTCATATGGGCGATGGAACGCTCCTTTTCGTGGGTGAAATTGTTGAAGACCGATGTTTTGGCGGAAAACGCGCGTTCAACCTTGTTTTCCGTTATACCGCAAAGCTCACTCGCTTTTTTGACGATGTCACGATCCGTTACAACTTGATAATCGGTGCGTTCCTGAAGCTTCTGAACGACCTCTTCCTGGTTGCAGAATGTACCGCTGAATATACCGATAACGGGCATGGGTTGGCTCCTTATGCTTTCTTGGTTGATGAGATGCTTTTTTCAGGTTGCGGAAGATGGCACGCCGTCAGAAGCGGACAAACCGCTTCATCACCGCCTTCGTGCGATTTTTCGTGGACGGACGAAATGGCCTTTTCCATTGTTGGATAAATATGATCCTCCCCGACTTTTTCAAGAAAATGCGTTCGTTTAAGCACCTTCATCACGGATTCGTTGATTCCGCTGAGACTGATATCTATTCCCGCGCTTCGAATGCGGTCTACCAATAAGGATAGCGTTTCCTCTCCTGAGGCGTCAATATCATTTATACCGTTTGATACCAGAATAATGTGTCTTAACGATTTCTTCTCCAACATGATTTCAGCGATCTGGTCCTCCAGATAGCTGGAGTTGGCAAAAAAGAGCGATCCGTCAAACCTGAGCATGGCGATGTATTTGCATTCCTGAAGGCCATGGTCGATTGAACACCTGAACGATTGATCCTTATCCCGGCTCAGAAACGCCATTTTGGGTCGCATGCTTTTGTAAAGAAATACCAACAGCGACAGAACAACACCGATTATGATGCCGGTTTCCAGCTCAGGGGCGAAAACGAGGGTGAAAACAAAACTGATGATGGCAATGGCACCGTCATACCATTGCGCTTCCCAGGCATGAATGAATCCCGAAACATTGATAAGCCCGATGACGGCCATCATGATAACCGCGGCCAGAACCGACTGGGGCAGGTGATAAAGGAGCGGTGTGAAAAAGAGCAGGGCAATCACCACCGTCAAACTCGTAAACACGCTTGAAAGGCCCGTGACCGCACCGCTTTGAAGGTTTACGGCGGACCTCGAAAAAGACCCGGAAGTGGGGTAGCTCTTTCCCATGGCGCCCAGAATATTGCCCAGCCCCTGGCCGATCAACTCCTGGTTGGGGTCCAGCCGCTGTCCTGTTTTGGCGGCCATGGCCTTGGCGATGCTGATGGCCTCCATGAAACCCAGAAGGGAGATGATGGCCGCGTAGGGCAGAAGATGCAGGATGATCCCCAGATTGATCTTGGGCATACTCAGGGTAGGCAGGCCGCTTGGGATTGTACCCACCACCACGCCGCCGCCGATCATGAGAAGCTGATCCGTATTGAGCGGTTTATTTCCCAATTTGATGCGCCAGGTGCGTCCGTCGCCTTTGGCGCCCTCCGGGAGATCGCCCTTCAGATAAAACTGAAGGCTTCCGTCCGGTTGCGAAACGCCCTCAAAGAGCAAATCCCGGATGGCGGTGCGGATATTGTGGATGTCGTGATTGACCCTGGCCATGTTAATGGTGAGGACGTTGATTTCATGTTCCGCATCCAATACGCCGATAATATCCTTGTTTTTGCTGGCCACATCCAGCGCTTTGTTGTTTTCGGTCCGTTTTTCGGCAAGTGTGGGAATGATGGCGACGGAATGATTGAATTCCGTTATCATTGCCTTTACTTCCGTGGACTGGATGGCATTGATGCTCACGGTGGCGTTATGTTGGAAGCCGGTCAGCCACGAAATCAAGGTGGTGACAACGACCGCAACCAGCACGTTCGGGATTTTAGGGGATATTCGGCGCAGAACGTACATGATGGCAAACGCCAGAGCGCCCATACCCAGCGTGGGCCAGTGGGTGTAATGCCAGGCGGCTTCAAGCACGCGCCATATGGTTTCGTAATGGTGGTGGGCCTTGTCCACGTAAACGCCGAACATCTTTGAAAGCTGGGAGGAAGCGATGATGAGGGCGGCGGCGTTGGTAAAGCCGTTGACCACCGGGTGGGATAGAAAATTGACCACCAGCCCCAGTCTTAAAGCTCCCAGGGCGAACTGAAAGGCCCCCACGGTCAGGGCCAGCAGGACGGCATAGGTGATGTATCCGGGGCTTCCCGCCGTGGCAAGGGGTTCGAGGGATGCCGCGGTCATGAGAGAGACGATCGCCACCGGACCGGTGGCCAGTTGTCGGCTTGACCCGAACAGTGCCGCGATCATGGGCGGCAGAAATGAGGCGTAAAGCCCGAAGTAGGGCGGCAAACCCGCCAGCTGAGCATAGGCCATGGATTGGGGGATCAGAACGAGCGCGACGGTCAGGCCGGAAATGAGATCCGTCCTGAAACTCGCCACGTCATAACCTTTGAACCAACCCAAAAAGGGAAAAACTCTGGTCAGCATAAATTTTGCTCCTTAACGTTTAGATTTTGTTGAACGAAACTTCTTAAATGTTAAACATTTACAAGCATTCTCCTGCAACTGGCAATCAGCTCGCTGGTGAGCGCACCGGCATTGTAGAGATTGTAGCTGTTGA
>ADZZ01000699.1 GCA_000179315.1 delta proteobacterium NaphS2 | reverse complement strand
TCATCCACGGTTTTTTACTTTTTTTATCTTCGCCGACGTTCCGCCCTCCGATGAGCTTTGCGGCCTTTTTCTGTTTGCCGGTAACGGCGTTGTGCTTGTCGTCGCTGTTCCGTGCGGGCTTGTTCACGACATTGATCGCTACAGTACGCCTGGCCTCTGAAACAGCTCCGGCACACATGGAAAATGAATCCACAACTTTTACACTGGATTTTTTTTTAGAAGCCTTAAGGGCATGACGCCTTTGATCTTGAAAAGGATCAAAAGCAGACCTATGATGGGTATGCTTTATATTGTCCGGGGAAGACGGTCTGCTTCTGTTTTTCCCAAAAAAAGAGGCCCGAAGCGGCAACTTCGGGCCTTACCTTTTTTAATAAATCAGACCCCCCATCGCTCAGTGGGTCTATATTAACTCCCCAAAATCATACCCGAAAATGGAACCAAATGCAGATTTTCCACATAACTCCACGAAAGTAAACTGAATCTCTCTTCCGCTGTCTTTTTTTCGTTCAATATTTTCGCGTGTCTTGATCCCGTTCAAAACTGTCTCCCACAACAGAAACCCATCCGTGAACCAGTTTCGCTCAAGGGATCTAAGTCTCGGCAGACCACACAACTCCAATTGAGGTTTAAGTTCAAAGCCCCAATGGTTCAGTTTTCATTAGCAAGGCTGGTTCGGTTAAGATTAGCGTTGAAGCACAGCAGTGCCAAAGAAAAACAGGATAAAAGCCGCCGAGACAACAGGATCGCCAAAGCCGATCTCCAACTCACTGAACTTTCTTCCCGGCTCAATCAATACAACCTCAAGACAAAGGAACAGATTGAAAAGGCAATCAAGAAGGCAACCAAAGGTACATTTGATCTTTTCCAAATTCAGCTCATCGAGGACAAACAAATTGTTCAGCGCCAGATAGGTCCTGGAAAGCCGGGACCGAACACACAATACAAAGAAGAAGAAAATATATCCTACTGCCTCGAGTGGGAATTGGATCACAAGGCCATAAACAATCTGGCTGCCCGCGATGGCATTTTCCCTCTCATTACAAACGCTGAAATGGAAGCGGCAGAAGTCCTTAAAGCCTATAAAAATCAACCGTATCTGGAAAAAAGATGTACACGCAGCCAAGTCCATTTTAAAGGTCGCTCCCGTTTTTCTCAAAAAGACGGAGCGAATCGAGGCGATGACCTTTCTCTATTTCATCGCACTAATGATTGTCAGCCTTATGGAACGTAATATTCGAAAGAATATGGCTGAGCAAGGGGTTGAAAACTGCCCATTTTACCCAACGGCATGAATACCAAAAACCA
>ADZZ01000700.1 GCA_000179315.1 delta proteobacterium NaphS2 | reverse complement strand
ATGTCCGCCGGGTCCTTTATGGATTCCGGAATGGGCTTGGGTTTCTCACCATTGAAAGACACCAACTGTTCCCAGTCAAATACAGTGACGGGAAAACCGTGGTGAAAGAGCCTTTCCCGTACCTGCAAAGCCCCAGTTTTCCCCGCCGGATCACGGTCCAAAAACAACAGGATGCGAGGAAACCGAACCCGGGAACGGATCCACACCAACCGCTCGATCTGCCCCAAGGAGATGGCATTTCCCATTAGCGCCACGGCATTGCGGCAACCGGCCTCCACAAGCTTTGCTACGTCGAAAAATCCTTCTGTCAGGATCAAGCCGAACATATTTGTTTGACCCAGTGCCGCTTCATCCAGCAGGATGTTATCCTGGTTGTAGATCTCCCAGGCTTTCTTAAACGGATAACTCCAGTATTTTCCATTGAGCTCTTCTTGTTCCATACTCAGTGCTCGTCCCGTATGGGTGAGAATCACCGGTTGAAGACCCTGGCCATTTTCTCTTACACCACGGACCTGAAACACCAGCCGCGAGTTAAGCGGTGAACCTGTCTTCGCCCATGACCGCCGGGGGAGAAACCCACACCCCAGGTATCGACAGGTGGTGGCCGATATGCCCCGCCTGCATAACTCAGGATGATCGGTTCGCAAATAACGACGCAAATCGATTTTAATGGCTGGATTTGTACCTGTGTTTGCGGCTTTCTCTTTCTGTTTGACCAAACTTTTCGGATGATTTGCCGTCGCAATCCCTTCTTTAACCATCCACCGGGCCACCTCGGACATGGTCATTTCCCGGCCTTTTTGGAGCAGCATCTCCCGGCAGAACTGCATGATGCCACCCCCTTTGCCGCTACTGAAGTCCTTGAAAATGTTCTCCGACAAACTGACATGCATTGAGGCCTTCTCTTCATGGGTAAAGGGCGATTTGATCCATATTTCATCGTCCCGGCGCTCCTTTTAG
>ADZZ01000701.1 GCA_000179315.1 delta proteobacterium NaphS2 | reverse complement strand
TGCCAATTCGAAATCCCGATGGAACATTGAAGCGGCCGGAAGTCTATTTGGATGAAACCTATATAAACAAGAATCACTCATGCCGGTTCACATGGTACCTTAACGAAGACGGTCCTCTCGTTAACAAGCCTTCAGGGGTTGGCCCTCGTTTCATATTGGTTCATGCGATCACGGAAGATGGCTGGGTAGGCGGGGCTCAACTTGTTTTTGAGGCGAAAAAACGAACCGGCGACTATCATGGCCAGATGAACTGGGACAATTTTTCTACATGGTTTGAGACCCAATTGTTACCGAATATTCCATCTGAGGCTATCGTTATCCTGGATAATGCCAGATATCATAACGTACTTGATACTGAGAGTATTCCAAATAAAAGCAGCAGGAAAGAGCAATTACGAGCCTGGCTGACCCGCAATGGTTACCCTTGGCGGGAAGATATGCTCAAGTCTGAATTGTCTGAATTGTGTACACGCTTGGCGCCAGCGCCAGAATTCAAATTGGACCAAATTGCTGAACAACATGGCATTTCCATACTGCGCACACCGCCTTACCATCCGGAATTGCAACCAATCGAAACGTGCTGGGCAGTATTAAAAAACCACATGGCCGATAATTGCGATTTTACAATGGCTGGTCTTCGCAAAAGACTACCGGAAGCTTTTGCTAAGRTCACCACCAGCACATGTAAAGCCATCATTTCGAAGGTTTTTGAACAAGAGGAAAGATATTGGGCTGAAGATGAAAAACTCGATGAGATATATTCAGCAGAAAATGCTGAGGAAGAATATCTCGGGAAAGATGCCTTTGAGAGCCAAGGAGATGAATTTTATTTGGAAGCTGTGTAAACTTGTCAAGCACTTTTTTCGGTATCAACTATTTCGGTACGCCCTATAAATGCCGGCATAAAGCATGGGGATGTCAGAACCGGTGCCGAAATGTCGATCGCGTCCGCATTTGCTTTGATTCAGTGGGTTTTTGATATTTCGGCGGAACTGAATGGATATGGCTTTCCTTTCGATCTTCCTCACCTCGCTTTCTATCACAGATTGAAAACGGTTTACACCCTTGTTGAGGCAATTTGGGAAAGCCCGCACAAATACGAAAAGACGCATAAGCCTCTTCACAAGCTTTTCAGATTGATCAAGCCAGTCATGGCTGATCAAACCCTAAAAAGATCAGCCAAAGCCCTCGATAAGAAAGCAGAGATCTTCAATGCACTGCGAGAGGCGCTCCGCATCGCACTTCCAGAAGGAAAAAATGGCCTCAATGATGATGGCGATGATACGGATATGAAAACGATCAAGGAAAAGGTAGCAGCGTTCCAGGAAAAATTAAAATCTGAAGAAACCTTGTCAAAGAGAGATGAATACAAAAAGATGATTCAGCAGATAGATACATATTGGGATAAGCTCTTCGCAGATCCCATCTCTGTTCATACCGCTACTGGAGAACAACTTATCCAGCCCCAACGAACCAACAATATTCTGGAGCGCTTTTTCAGGGATCTCAAAATCGAAACGTCAACCGAAAATTGACCCCTGGAAGGACTATGATTTAATAGTTTTGCATTTATCCATATTCTGGTACGCTGTTTTCACCTGCTCGGAGGATAGGGCAACTGCTGGGAAGCAACCCGAGCGCC
>ADZZ01000702.1 GCA_000179315.1 delta proteobacterium NaphS2 | reverse complement strand
ATCAACGCTTGCGCCAATTCAAAGCAAAGGGTTGATTTGCCGCCCCCGCCCACCACGGCCACATGCTCTCTGGCACCAAGATTGAGCGCATCGAGCAAGTCCTGTCGGTATTTCTCCAAAATAAAATGGCGCCCCCGGCTACTTCTTCCTCAAAACCCTGCTGTCGCCCACTCGCACCGTCACTTGCGATTTGTCGAAATATTCAATGAGCGGAATGGTGTATTTTCTGGAAGCACCGGTCATTTCCTTGAATTGCGGCGTGGTGATTTCGCCATTGGCCTTCAAGAAATCCACCAACTCATTTTCAAGTGCTTCCATGGCGCTTCTGTGAAAATAGAGGTCTTCTTTGACCTTCAGCAGGACGGCGTCTTTGACCATTACGCCCAGGACTTCGGATGCTGAATCCCCCTGAAATTTTGATTTGATCTCCTTGAAGTAGGGCGGTTGAAGCCGGCCGTTGGCATAGATTTCTTCCAGTTCCTGACGCACTTTTTCCTGGTCCTGCGCCAATGTGACCTGGTGATCTTTCAGCCGAACCACCTCTTTTTCCTGGACCAGGGCTTCTTCTTTCGCCAATTGATGAATGAGATGATTAAAAAGCTTGGGATCCTTGGGGCCGGCCATTCTGGAACGAAGCTCTTCTTTGATCAAACCCTGCTTCAGCGGAAACGATTTGTGATATTCAGAAAGCGTCCCCAGAAGCTCTTCTCTGGCTTTTTCCATGAAATCGGCATGAATCATGGTTCCCTGTTCCTTGTCAAACCGTATGATCCGCCTTCTCGCCTTGAGGGCGTTGAGCTGTTCCGTCAGTTTCTTGCGACTCATATTGACGAGAAAGGAAAGTTCTTCTTCTCCGACGCCCTGAAACCGTCCCATGGACACAAAGACCTCAATAATTTCCTCTTCTTCACCCTTTTCGAGCAGTTTGAGTTCGTTCAGTATCCGTTCCTGAAACCGTTTTTTCTTTCCGGGCAGGGGGTGCAGGATCTGTCCGCCGCCGATGGTTCGGACCGGCGAGTAACTCCTCAGGACGTAGCGGTCGCCTTTTAAAACGGTGGTGGGCGCATCCATTCGGATTTGAGCCAGGCATGTTTCACCCGGATTCAGCACATCCCGGTCCAGCAGAACCAGGGTTGAAATGATTTCGGAAGTACCCGCATGGAAGCGTACCTTTGCACGGTTTTTAAGTTTGCGTGGCGCGCTGGGTAATAGTTCCAAAACCACGTCCAGCATGTAGGTGGCGCGCAGGGCGTCTTTCGTTGCCACCACATTTCCCCGGTGCAGCATCATCTTTTCAATACCCTGCAGGTTGATGGCGGTTCTCAGCCCCGCATGAACCTCCTCCATGGCCTGGTTGTGAACATGAATTCCCCTGATTTTTGATGCAATGCCCTGAGGATAGATAGTCACGTCATCACCTGTGCGGATCTGTCCCGAGATGCTGGTCCCCGTGATGACGGTTCCGAATCCCTTCATGGTAAAGACACGGTCGATGGGAAGCCTGAAAAGATGCCCCATGTCCCGCTCGGGGATCGTTGCCGCCATCTGGCTGATCAGTTCAATGAGTTCGGGAATCCCTTCTCCGGTGACCGAAGAAACCTCCGCAACAGGCGCGTCCGCCAGGAAGGTTTCGGACAGGTATTCCGCAACATCCTCCCGCACCAGATCGAGCCAGTCCGAATCCACCATATCCACTTTGGTGAGGACCACAAAACCGTATTTGATTTTGAGCAGTGAACAGATTTCCAGATGCTCACGGGTTTGGGGCATTACGCCTTCATCCGCCGCAATGACGAGAGCGACCAGGTCGATTCCCGTAGCGCCGGCGACCATGTTCTTGACGAATTTTTCATGACCCGGCACATCCACAATCCCCAGCAGTTTTCCATCGGGGAGCGCCAGGTGGGCGAATCCCAGCTCAATGGTGATTCCGCGCTCCTTTTCTTCCTTTAGACGATCTGTATCAATCCCGGTAAGCGCTCTGATCAGCGATGTCTTTCCATGGTCTATATGGCCGGCTGTGCCTAGAATAATCTGTTTCATGAAAGGGTCCTTGGTCTGGTTCACTTACAAACATTGTAAAAGCCAAAATAAAAGGTATGGACATGGGTGTCAAGCCGAATAGCAGATGAAAATTGTTTGAAATATTTGTTGACCCCTAAACGGATTTCTGATAAAAGACGGTTTCCATTGATTCGGCCCAGTACCCATCGGCCTGATTAATGGACGTTATTCCCCGGTAGCTCAGCTGGTAGAGCAGGTGGCTGTTAACCACCCTGTCGGCGGTTCGAGTCCGTCCCGGGGAGCCAAAGTTTATACAGGCCGTTTTTTTCATTAAAAACGGCCTTTTCTTTTATTTTTAGCGGCCTGTTACGATCTCTATGAAGCTAAAAAGATCTTGACCACCGGACAAAATGTTATTTATGAAGACCGTTCATTTGCGTTGATCTGATTCTGTTCAACATCTTAACCTCTCATTATAAAACCTTATTTCACTGAGTTAAACATCCTTACAAACATCCTCTGTTCAAGAGTTTACCCAGTGAGAGAAATCCTAAAATTTTGCGACCTGTGCCGATATGATCTGCTGTTGCTCGATGAACTGGGATCCCTGACCCTAAAAAAGGAACAGATGAACGCCTTTTTCAAACTCATGAAAGAGCGATATGAAGCCGGACATCCCACCATTATTACGACCAATCTCCAGCCTGAACAATGGTATTCGCTCCTTGAACCAAAGGACATGATCGATGCCTTGCTGGATCGCCTTAACCATCGGTGCATCAACATTATGGCATACAAAGGCTCCCCTTATTTCTTATATCGGAGTTTTAGACCTTTAAAATTTTCCTTGACAAAATTGAATGAATAGTTTATGTGATTAAGGCATTCAACATTGTAGAATGCTGTTCAGCATTGCAGAACAACTTTTTCATCCCTATTTTGGGCTTTTGCTTGGTTTGGAGCATTTCTGCTTTTGATTTTGGAGAGAATTCCTCTATGAATCGGGAAACCGGAATTCAGTCAGTTAGTCGGGCAATGAGTATTCTCTTGCTTTTTACTCATGACACTCCCCGTCTAGGAATCACGGAGATCAGTAAGGCTCTCGGTCTCCCGAAACCAACGGTACATGCTCTTGCCCGCACTCTTGTGAAGTGGGGGATGCTTGAGCAGGAGCCGAATACTAAGAAGTACAGACTAGGGATCAAGGTCTATGAGCTTGGGATCGCTCTTACGGGGAGCCTGGAGATTAACCAAAAGGGCGCCGGATTGGCCTATCAGCTTTCCAATCAAACAGGGCTTGTTTCACGTATCGCAATATGGGGTTTGGATTCCGCTTTGATCACCGTGAACATCGAACCCCGGACGCATATATTCTTTATTCATCAGATCGGACCTCGTGTTACTGCTTATTGCTCAGCTTTGGGCAAGGTACTTTTAGCGTTTCTCGACTCCAAGGACCTGAATTCGTATCTCGAACGAGTCAGTTTTAAGGCCTTCACTGTGAATACAATAACAGAAAAAAAACAGCTTCTTGAAGAACTAGATGAGATCCGGCGAAGGGGATACTCTACCGATAGGGAAGAGAATCTTCTAGGCATGGCCTGTATTGGGGCCCCAATCTTTGGTTGGGGAGGACGTCTTGAAGGAGCCGTCAGCGTGTCAGGCGATCCGAAAGATATTTATGGAAAGTTTGAAACATTGCTCCATCAGCTTCTCAAGACAGGGAAAGAGATATCGCAAGTTATGGGTTATTTCCCTGAAACACTGGGGATGCCGTCTTAGGGAAAAAAAGCAGACCATTACCATTGTGCTCTGGTTGGAGCTTGGTTGAAAAACTCTTAAACAAATCGAGGGAAGAAGCAATGATAAGTATTGAAGTGGAGAAAGCTGGCAGCATCCAATCTCTTAAGGGAAATAGATTCGACTGATTGGGATAAAAATTAAAAAAAATAACTGATGATTTATCCAAAGACTAAATAGAAGGAGACCCATTCATGAAAAAGGAAGCTATCCTACCCCCGGAAATAGGCCCTTTAATGCCTGAAGATCCCCAAACTCTAGTTTTGCATTCAAAAAATCTGCACTGGTATTCTCCAGGAGAACTTGGAAATCCTTCCCGATTGGCTTTAGCTTCAGGAATCCCCTGCTTGACCATGAATCTTTTTTATCAGGAGTTATTACCTGGAGGATCTTCGGACATGCAACGGCATTTTCATGAAAGTATTCATTTCGTTATCGAAGGGAATGGTTACAGCGTTATTGAAGGGCATCGGTTGGAATGGGAAACGGGTGATATGATATTAACCCCTCCATGGACTTGGCATCGTCACTATAACTCCGATCCGGATAAACCGGTAAGAATGTTGGGTATAGAAAACAGTAAGCTACTTGATAAACTTGGCCATCTGAATAAAAGAGAACATGTTGGCATGAAAGACTGGGAAGATTTGAAGAAAGAAGGGTTGGCCTAATAATAAAAAATGTTTTGTTGACCAGGTAAAATTAAAATGAATTTCTAAGAAAATTCTGTTGAGAGGGCAAGCAATGGTCGAAATTAAATTCTGCGGGCGAGGAGGCCAAGGAGTCGTCCTGGCATCACAGATTCTAGCTGAAGTTTTCTTTCGCTTAAATCTGTATCCGCAGTGTTATTCATTATTCGGGGGGGAGCGGAAAGGGGCACCGGTTACCGGATTCCTAAGGGTTGATGAAAAGAAGATTTATCTCAAATGTGAGATCAAAAAACCTGATCATTTGATATATCTTTCCCAGGACCTTGTCAATATATCCGAGATAGAGTCCATATTGAAGCCCGAAGGAATGGTTTTAATTAACACTCCATTAGATGTGACACGCTATGAACCCTTGCGAAAATTCAGACTTGTTTTAATCGACGCCTTCCAGATTGCCGAAGAGCAAGGATTAGGTAGCACGATCAACACGGCCATATTGGGGGCCTATGCTCGGGCAAGTAATCAACTCCCATTGGATATCCTCGAAGCGGTTGTACACGACCTTGTTCCCGCAAAAGCTGATGCGAATGTAAGGGCCGTAAAACAGGCCTTTCAAATGAAAAAAATATACCCGTAGCAGGCTTCGCTAACTCATTGAAATTATTGGATGTGATGTTTTGCTTCAAAAAAATAAAAACTATAAAATCAATATGTTAATGGATGCCAATTTTTCAAGTCCGACAAACTGGTAGGAAAGAATATGACTGAAAGCAAAGATATCCCTTTGATGGATTACACATCCATTCTACCCGTATCCAGCGGCACTACAGCTATCGCTAAGACAGGACATTGGAGTTTAAAGAAACCCTTTTATTTTCCAAAAATTGCCCCCTGTCGAGAAGCCTGTCCGGTCGGAAACGACATCCCTCTTTTTGCCTCCTATATTTCTAAAGGAGATTTTGACCAGGCCCTGGAAATCCTTCTCGATGAGACTCCTTTCCCTGGGGTATGTGGTAGAGTCTGTCCGGCCCCGTGTCAGGATAGCTGTAATAGAGGACAATTCGATCAGAGTGTCATTATAAAAAATTTAGAAAGAGCAGCCGCCGATTATGGTCATGCAAGGCCACAGATATTTGCAGGGTCCACAGGTGTTTCGATCGGGATCATTGGTGCAGGCCCTGCCGGTCTTTCTGCTGCTTATTTTTTGAGACGTCTTGGCCACAAGGTGAAGGTGTTGGAAGCCTTGGATCAAGCCGGTGGTATCTTAAGGTACGGGATTCCTGAGTATCGGTTGCCCAAAAATATTCTCGAAAAAGAAGTCAGACGAATCCTCGATCTCGGTACCGAAATAAAGAATAATATAAGAATTGATAGGCCAAAATTATTAAAGCTTAGCGAAGAATTTGATTACTTATTTCTCTCTTCCGGGGCTTGGCTTTCGAGTCCCCTGAAAATCACCGGTTCTTATCCGGAAGAGGTTGTTAACGGACTTGATTTTCTCGTACATGGCAAGGAGCGGGAATGGTGCAAAGATAAAAAACATATTCTCGTTGTGGGTGGAGGAGATGTGGCCATCGATGTAGCCCGGACAGCCAGGAGACTATCTCCCTCTGATGCGCATATTGTCTTGCTTGCCCCTGAGGCATTAGGGGATTTCCCCGCAATATCAGAAAGTATTATTGAAGCCTCTGAAGAAGGCATAGAAATGGTCGGGGGGTATCGACCGGTAGAACTGGTCAAGACGAAGACAGGCCTCAAGGTAAAATTGGAAAGTGTCACGGTAGTCAAAGATTTAGTTATGGGCTCATTCGGATTCGTCCGTGGAGAACAGAAAGACCGGTACTTGGAAACAGAGTTAGTCATTACGGCGATCGGTCAGATTCCCGATTATACTATGATTCCTTTAGAGGCTTTAGATGCTGCTGCCTCTAAAATTGTTGTTGATGATCTGGGATCCTCGTTATTACCCAGGATTTTTGCCGGAGGGGACCTCATCAGACAAAAACCTATGGTGGCCGAGGCCATCGCTTCGGGGAAAAGATCGGCTATAGCTATTCATCTGAAGGCCAATCATTCCAACCCATGGAAAGAATTCCCGGGATTAAAACTTGGCTCAGGCTCCTCCCTTTCTCTTAGAGCCTATATGGGTAAGGAAAAGATAGATCTTAAAAAAGTCGTTCAGTTTGATAACCTTAACTTATTGCAATATCGAAAAATGGCTCCTCTTGTCGGTCAAAAGGAGACTTTGGAAAGACGTCAAAGAGGTTTTGATGAAGTCAACAAGGGGTTGGATAAAAACACGGCCAGGGAAGAGGCCAATCGTTGTTTTAGTTGCGGAAGGTGTGTGGAGTGTGATTTGTGTTTTTTATTGTGCCCCGATCTATCCATTATTAAAGAACCGGGCCATGGGTATACAGTAAATAACGATTATTGCAAGGGATGCGGCATCTGTGTCACTACATGTCCCCGTTATGTCCTTGAAATATAATAGAATAAAGGCCGGCATATGAAAAAACTATCTTCGGGAAATTATGCAGTGGCGGAAGCGGTCAGACAAGCCAAAGTTCAGTTCATTGCCGCTTATCCGATAACCCCTCAGACTTCTATTTACGAGAAGATCTCCGAGATGGAAGCCCAGGCATTGCTCACCGGGTCAATGGCCCGTGTCGAGTCGGAACATTCAGCTATAACGATGTGTGTCAGTGCCTCGATGGCTGGGATAAGAGTCTTTAGCGCGACATCTTCTCAAGGACTAGCGCTCATGCATGAGATGCTCCATTTCGCTTCCGGGAATCGTTCCCCAATGGTCATGGTTTGTGTGAACAGAGCCATAGCGGCGCCTTGGTCTCTTGGCACGGATCAAACCGATACGCTTGCTCAACGCGACACGGGATGGATGCAGTTTTATTGTGAAGACAATCAGGAGGTTTACGATACAGTCCTTCAGGCATATAAAATTTCAGAAAAGATTCTTTTGCCTTCTATGGTAATTATGGACGGATTTTTTACGTCTCATTTTATAGAACCCATGGACTTTGCCGATGATGCCGATATTGATCAGTTTCTTTCTGGTTCTGCTTCACCTGATCGATTTGATATAGAAAACCCAACCTATATATCCAGCCTGGTCAACGCCAACGACTATTTGGCATTTAAAAAAAGAAAGTTCACTGATATGGAAGCCGCCAAGGAGGTGATCGCTGAAGTTGAAGAAGAATTTAAACAAATCTTTAAACGAAGCTATGGAATGGTTGAAACTGTGGAAACAAACGATGCAGAAATTGTCATGGTTACCAGTGGAGCGATGACCAGCACCGGTCGTGTGGCCATTGAATCATTAAGAAAAAAAGGCCTAAGGGTCGGATTGTTAAAGATTAAGACCTTTCGACCCTTTCCTTATGAGGAAGTGGAAGAAGCATTGCGAGGAGTACGGAAGGTAGTAGTTATCGATCGCAATGTTTCAATCGGAAAAGGCGGGATATTTTGCAGCGAAGTTCAATCGGCTATTAATAATTCTTCGGTCAATCCTCTAGTGTATGGATATATTGCCGGCTTGGCAGGCATGGATGTCTCTTCTGGAGTGTTGGAGGGTATAGTGATGGAGGTCCAGGAAAAAGAATCTCCTGATCGGTTACCTGTTTGGGTGGGAGGAAACTAAAGTGAACGGGGTAAACAAAGTAGAATCCTATGAAGGCGAATGGATGAGACCCGGGCATTACGCCTGCCCAGGGTGCGGAGTAGCCATTGCCATGCGTCTGGCTTTAAAGGCTTTAGGGAAAAAGACCATTCTGGTTATCGTTCCTTCGTGTTCGGCGGCGATAGCCGCTCCTTTTCCCAATACCTCATTGGGTGTAAGCGGATTTCATACGGCCTTTGAGACAGCCGCCCCAGCAGCAGCAGGAATTGCCCATTCTTTAGATATCAGAGGAAAAAAAGATATCACTGTGGTCGCCTGTGCCGGGGATGGAGGCACTTTTGATATCGGACTTCAGTCTTTATCTGGAGCAGCGGATCGAAATGAAAATTTGATCTATCTTTGTTTTGATAATGAGGCCTACATGAACACGGGCATACAGGTCAGTTCGGCAACACCGAATGGGGCCTGGACCGTCACCAGTCCGTCAGGTAGTATTGGAAGGAAAAAAAGATTTATGGATATCATTGTGGCGCACCGGATTCCTTATGCGGCCACAGCGTCAATAGGATTTCCAGAGGACTACATGGAAAAGGTCAAAAAGGCAAGAACGATTAAAGGCCTGAAGTTTATCCATATCTTCACCCCGTGCCCTACCGGGTGGCGGATGGCTGAAAATTTGACTGGAAACGCAGCCATATTGGCCGTTGAATCAGGGATTTTTCAACTTTATGAGGTGTTTGAAGGGAAGAGATATCAGTTGAGTTATGAGCCTTCACGTCTGCCTGTGTCTGAATACCTGAAGATCCAAGGACGATACCGGCATTTGAATGAGGATCAGGTCTTGCGGATGCAGACCGAGGTTGATGAGGAATGGGAAAGGCTTACTAAAAGAACTAAAGGATGCCTATAAATTATCTTTAACTGATTTGGCAGTGTATTTTTAAGAAATAAAGTAGCTTCATAAAACATGGAAAGGGGTAACAATATGAAAAAAAATGTTTTTTTGACCATTATGTTAATTAATTTCCTGGGATTTTCTCTTCTACTTTCCAATTCCTACGGGGCGGAAGTGATAAAAATAGGTATTGTGGATACGTACTCTGGTCCCGCAGCCGGTTTTTCCCAAGATGTCTTAGATGGATTTAAAATTGTGGTCAATGAAGTTAATGCTCGGGGTGGTATCAATGGACGAAAAATAGAATTTGTTACCCGTGATGATAGATTTAAGCCTGATATTGCGCTGGCTATGGCCAAGGAACTTGTCCTTCGTGAGGATGTGGACATCTTGATGGGGACGGTCAATAGCTCCGCTGGCCTGGCTGTGTCAGATTTTGCCAAAAAGGAAAAGGTGCCGTTTTTTTGCACTAATTCCAGAAATGAAAGGATGACCGGAGAAAAAGGTCATCGTTACGTTTTCGGCATTGCCGAGAATACTGCTATGGCCGGAAGAGCCGCTGCGGTAGTTTTGGCCAAGAAACCCTACCAAAAGTACTATTTAGCTGGAGATGATTATGAATATGGTCACGCCCTGACCAATAATATTTGGAAGCATTTAAAAGCTTTGAAACCCAGTGTACAACTTGTCGGCGAAATGTGGTGGAAGGTCGGTGAATCCGATTTTACTCCGCACATTACTAAAATCCTTGCGGCTAAACCGGATTTTTTGATCGCAGCCACAAGCGGTGCCAGTATTATCGGTTTTACGAAAGCGGCCAAAGCAACCGGTTTAGCCGCCAAGATTCCTTTTTATCAACATACCGCCATCGATCCGGGGATACTTCAACCTATTGGGATGGATGCCCCGGAAGGAATGTTCGCGACCATTCCTTATCTTAATTATTATCCGGATACCCCTGAAAACCGGGCTTTTGTCGAGACTTTTCGGAAAGCCTACGGAAGAACCCCTATGGTTTTTGCCATCTTTGGTTATGTGGCCGGACGGCTGGTTGAGAAAGGCTACGAAAAAGCCGGAAATTTTGATAAGGAAAAATTTATTTCGGCCTTAGAAGGTATGGTACTCGATAGTCCTGTGGGAAAAATTGAAATGCGCGGGTGTGATCACCAACTTCAGTTACCAATGATGTTCGGTAAAACCAAAAGGGATCCTAAGATCACAGACCAACTTATAGCATCTGATATTATTATCGTTCCCTATAAAGATTATATGCCCACTTGTCAACAGATATTACAATTACGCAAATAAATTTCCTTTTATTATGATCAAGGAGCTTCGTTGATGGACGGGATCGCTACGCTAATTTCTCCGGGTTTTTTAAACCAGGTTTTGGTAGGCTTAAGCCGGACGGTTATTCTCTTTATTTTCTCTTCCGGTTTGAGCCTTGTATTAGGAGTACTCCGGATCCCTAACGTTTTCCACAGCTCACTTTATATGATCGGGGCCTTTATGACCTTTTCGATTGTCCAGATGGTCGGAGGAGGCCATCCCGCCTTTTGGATTGCCTTAATCGGAGCCCCTATTGGAGTAGCTGTGCTAAGTCTGGCTATAGAACGGGGGCTTTTCCAGTATCTTTATGAGAGAGAGCATCTCATGCTCATTCTCTTTACTTTTTCGATGTCTCTCGTTTTGGGTGATCTGGTAAAGATAGTATGGGGGACAGAATATAAATCGGTTCCTATCCCCCATGCCTTCCAGGGGGTTGTTTCACTTTTTGGTGGGCTTCCTTTCCCTAAGTATAATGTCTTTCTGCTCTGCATGGGGCCTATAGTAGGTCTGCTCCTCTGGTTTCTGGTTACCCGGACAAAAATCGGCAAGATCTCCCAGGCCGCTGCAGTAGATCGAGAGATGGTCGGGGCTGTTGGAATCAACGTCAGTTGGGTCTTCGGCTTTATTTTTGTTATAGGGTGTTTTTTAGCCGGGTTGGGAGGTGCACTGGTGGCCCCGACTGTAAGTATTTCTTTGGGTATGGATACCTCCCTCACTATGGAGGGATTTCTCATCGTCATTATGGGTGGACTGGGCAATATTTGGGGGCCTCTTCTGGGGTCCCTCATCTTCGGTCTTACTCAATCTCTAGGCCTTTTAGTGTGGCCTCAATTTGGTATTATCTTTCCTTATTTGGCAGTCATCGTTGTTCTCTTAGTGCGGCCAACAGGACTGCTCAAATCATCTTGGTGAGGGTATTTCTATGGGATTTTTTACGGGCAAGCAAGGTCGTATCCTTCTGTTAGTTGGGATTATCCTCTTCCTGACGTTTCCCCTCTTTGTTTCTAGATTTTATGTTTATTTAACCACGGTCATTCTTATTTATGGTCTTTTTGCAACTAGCCTTAATTTGGTTTTGGGCTATGGAGGAATTTTCCAATTTAACCATGCCGTTTTCTTTGGCATGGGTGCCTATGGAGCCGCCCTAGTTATTACCCGATCAGATCTCTCTCCCTGGATTGGGTTCCTCGTTGGTCCACTGGTTTCGGCGCTCATGAGTCTAATCATCGGCTTGATTTGCATCCGTCTCTCGAAACTCTATTTTGGCATGTTGCAGATATCCTTGGGATCACTTATCTGGGCAGTAGTCTACCGCTGGTACGGTTTTACCGGAGGGGATGATGGTATCCATGGAATTCCTATGCCTGACATTATTTCCTCCTCCACTAATACCTATTATTTTACTCTGTTTATTGTTTCCCTAGCCTTTTTCACTATTTATAAAATTATTAAATCTCCCTTTGGGAGTGTCATTCAAGGTATTCGGGATAATCCCATCCGCAGTAAGATGATCGGAGTGGATGTCCCGCGACATCAATTAGTGGCTATTGTCTTCTCTGGTTTTTTTGCCGGAATAGCCGGAGTTCTTTTTGTCATAGTAGAAAATGCAGTCTTTCCCGATATGCTTTTTTGGACCCTCTCGTTGGAGGCTATGATCATGTGTCTCCTAGGTGGAATGTATACCTTTATGGGACCTATTTTCGGGGCGATGGTTATCGTTCTTCTGCGTACATCCATTTCTACTTTTACAGTTTATTGGGGACTTTTTCTAGGTATTATTCTAATGTTCATCATCTTCTTTCTCCCTGATGGAGTGCTCGGACATTTCCAAAAGGTGATGGACCGAAAACAAAGCTAAGCAGGATGAAATATGTTAGAAGTTAAAAACCTCCAAAAATCTTTCAAGGCGTTTAAAGCGGTCAATGGGGCCAATCTTAGAGTCGAACGAGGGCAAATTGTCTCGGTGATCGGTCCTAATGGAGCGGGAAAGACAACTCTTTTTAATGTGATAACAGGCATTTATAAGCCTGATAGCGGAACGATCCGGTTCAACCGTGAGGATATCACCGGGCTTCCATCCCATTTGATCTGCAAGAGGAGGATAACCCGATCCTTCCAGGTCCCCAACATTTTTCAACGGTTATCGGTTTTTGAAAACGTGCAGATCGCCGTCCTCACACGCGAAAATAAAACGTGGAAATTCTTTACCCCTTCAAAGAAGCTGGTAATTGAAGAAACAGAAAAAATCCTATCTAGTGTAGGCCTGATCAACAAAAGGAAGAACATAGGTTCTGCTCTTTCTCATGGGGACAGAAAAGTTTTGGAAATTGCCATGGCTTTAGGAGGAAATCCAGAGTTTCTCATCCTGGATGAACCAACAGCAGGCATGGCTTTGGAAGAGACGGTCCGCTGTATTGATCTTATCAAACAACTTTCTGAAGAAATGGGACTCACCATTCTTTTCTGTGAACATGATATGGAAGTCGTCTTCTCGATATCAAGCCAGATTATGGTTATGGTCAGAGGCAATACGGTTATTCAAGGATCTTGTGATGAAGTGCGCTGTAATGAAGCGGTACAAGAAGCCTATCTGGGTGGGAGTGATGTATGCTGAGTTTGCAAAAGGTTCATACTTATTACGGTCTAAGCCATATTCTCTTCGATGTAAATCTAACCGTTTCTGAGGGAGAAGTTGTCGGTCTCTTAGGAAGAAATGGAGCGGGTAAAAGTACCACGATGCGGACGATCATGGGGCTTACTCCGCCTAAAGAGGGCATGATCTTTTTTAAGAATGAAAATATTACTGGTAAAAAACCTTTCCTCCTTGTCCGAGACGGTATCGGTTATGTACCGGATGATAGACGGGTCTTTGCCGATCTTAATGTAGACGACAACTTAGATATCCCTTATCAAAAAAACCTTCAATGGAACAAAGAGAGGGTTTATGGTATTTTCCCGGCCCTAAACCAGATAAAGAAACGAAAAGCCGGAAGACTCTCCGGAGGTGAACAGCAAATGCTCACGATTGCCAGGGCTCTTATGAGCGGTCCTGATCTGCTGCTTTTAGATGAACCCACCGAGGGTCTTGCTCCCCTCATCGTCCGAGACCTGGAAAATCAGACCCTTAAGTTAAAAAAAGAAGGAATTAGTATTCTACTGTCCGAGCAGAATGTACGATCTGCTCTTAAATTAATTGATCGAGCCTATATTATCGATGAAGGCATTATCCGGTTTGAGGGCACACGGCAAGAACTTGAGGCCGATGAAGAATTAAAACGAAAATATTTGATGGTCTAATGAATAATCAAGGATTAGTTAGTGGCTGAACGAAAACTGAAGGAGTTCAATCCGGGTAGGAAGTGGCCTAAACGGCCACCCCCTCCCGACAGAACGGTTCGTACCGGCCAGGTAAGCCGCTCCTCGATTAGCGACTGAACAATGGTAGTTCAAGAGGTCGCTTTGTGAAATCATTTAGAAATAGAAGTCCCTGCTGTCTGAACCATTTGAGGTTCAAGGTGAAGCGGACTGCCCTGCGGTGCGGTGCACCGACTGCCATTTGTTCATCCTGACTCAAGTTTGACAGTTAAGAAATTATTATTCAGTCATTTCAGCTAATTGAAAGACCCACGGATTTTGTTGGCACTACCGTCTGACTTTTCCGGTATGGCTTCTACGTCTCGTATCGTAGGTGGCATGGCAACCCCAACGGCCTGGAAAATCTTGCCGCAGATTCCCTTGCTTTGGCTTCTGATGGTAAGCCGCCGACCGTTTTCTTCGATGGTAACGCCTTGTAAAGCTTTCAAGTCCTGCTTGATTTCTGCCCATTCGAAGCAGTGGCCTGCTCCAACAAGCCTCCAATCCAGTTCCTTTCTGAGTACCAGCGCCAGAAAGCTGTAAAATACGTGACCACGGATCGTTTGATCCTTCGCATGCGGGCCCCCAGATATATGGGGGCCGGTTTGTTGGAGACTTATTGCCAACTGTCACACTAATCCGCGATGAGCCCTCCTTCAAAAAAGGATTTGCCAATGCGTAAAAGGGCTTCGACCGCTTTTCGTTTTCCCGCCTCCAGATCTTCCCGCGCATGCAATTCGATACCGGAACAGATGGGAAATCGTAGCCAAGTCTCGCGGGTCGGCGCCGGTTCCACTGAGGCCTGCACCTCGGGTTCTATTTTCTGGATTTCCGAATTACAAGAAAAAAATGGCGGGTTAGGCCATTATTTGACCCCAAACAACAACTTTGTCAAAAACTCCGGATTTATCCGCTCGGAATTAAGCCAGCCATGCTTTGTCACAGCAATTATGGCCCCCGGAATTCACCTGTGGGAGCGGCTTCCAGCCGCAATCGCGGCGAGACGCCGCTCACACGGATTTTTCACTCAATCAGCGTCCATAATTAGAATTGCTGCTGAATGCGGCATGTTGTTGACACGGTTTCCGGGGGTTGTTAGGATGCTTTTTTCAGGTTCAGGGTGTAAAATTCAAGGTGCAGCAAAATGCCCGTTTATGAATACCGGGCCCTGGACAGGGCCGGCAAGAATCGGGACGGGATCATTGATGCCGACAGCCCCATTGCGGCACGGCAACGATTAAGGGAAACAGGCTTTTTTCCTGTCAGCGTCAAGGTATCCGCTTCCTCCGCCAAAGGATCCGATTCAGGTAAAACGATCCGATGGCCCTTTATCAAACGGGTTAGACCGGGTGAGGTTTCCGTTGCCACACGCCAACTGGCCATCCTTCTGGGGGCCGGCATAACACTGGTGGCAGCTCTGGAAGCCATGCTCATGCAGGTTTCCAACCCGGCATTCAAGCGCGTGCTGGCACAGACCAAGGAATCCGTCAACGAAGGGAACAGCCTGGCCCATGCGCTTGGCAGGCACCCAAGGGTCTTTTCCGATGTCTATATCAACTTGGTCCGGGCGGGAGAAGCATCCGGGTCTCTGGAATTGGTATTGCACCGACTGGCCGATTTGAGCGAGCAGGAACAGGCGTTACGGGGGCGCTTGAAAGCTGCCATGGCGTATCCGTTCCTGATGAGCTGCGTGGGCGTGGTGGTGGTTTTCTTTTTGGTGGCCTTCGTGGTGCCCAATGTAACCCGGATCTTCAATGAAATGCATCAGGCGCTCCCGCTGCCGACCGTCATACTCATTGGGATCAGCCACTTTCTCATGAAATTCTGGTGGCTGGTGCTTTTGGTGACCATCGGCGCCATTGTTTTGTTCTGGCGCTTTAAAAACTCCAGGAAGGGGCGTTACACGTGGGATCGCATAAAACTTGCCATGCCCCTTTTGGGAGCCTTCAATATCAAAACGGCAGTGGCCCGTTTTTCGCGGACCCTGGGGAGTCTCGTCCAAAACGGCGTTCCGCTTTTGACTGCATTGAACATTGTTCAGCAATTCCCGGTTGCTGTTGAAAGGCCCAATATCAGTGTAACTTGAAATTCGCTTTTCGTAAAGCCTTGGCATTGAAAGTTCTTGAAAAAGCGCATTATGGAGTTCTTTTTCAAAAAAAAGCGTCAAAACTGCAAATAAATTTCAGGAAAACCTGGACATTTGGCGAACGATGGTTCATGATTCACTCCCATAAATGTCATGAAACATCAAAGCCAACAGAAAAAGGGAAGGTTAGCTTCTCGAAAGTATCTTAGTGCTGATCCACTGTTCGAGGGTCTGCATAAAGATTTTTTGGGAGTATCGGACTACCGTGAGGGTAATCCGGAAATATCAATGGCAGACGCCTTGATGTCTGGCTTTGCCGTTTTCTCTCTCAAAGATCCGTCCCTGCTTGCTTTTGACAAACGAAGACAAGCCGCTGAGAATTTAGAAAGCATTTATCATGTAGAAAGTATACCTTGTGACTCGCAGATGCGAACGATTCTGGATGAAGTAGACCCTGTGGAAATTCGACCTGCGTATAAGAATATTTTTAGTAAATTGCAAAGAGGCAAAGCTCTGGAGCGCCTGGCTTTCTTCCAGGGATGCTATCTGTTATCTTTGGACGGAACAGGCTACTTTTCCTCGAAGAAAATTTTCTCTGATAATTGTCTGCAAAAAGTAAACAAAAAGACCGGCGAAATCACCTATTACCAACAGATGCTGGGGGCGGCAATTGTTCATCCCGATCTCAAAGAGGTCATTCCGTTAGCCCCGGAGTTCATAATCAAACAAGACGGCCAAAGCAAGAACGATTGTGAGCGTAATGCCGCAAAACGTTTCTTCGACAGTCTTAGAAAGGACCATCCACACCTGCCCGTTATCATTACCGAAGATGCCCTAAGTTCGAATGCGCCACACATAAGGGAGGCGGAAAAATACAATCTTCATTACATTCTGGGTGTGAAGAAGGGGGATCATCCTTTCCTGTTCAGAAAAGTGGAAGAGGCACAAGAAAATGGCGAAGCTGTTCAATTTGAATTGGTCGATAATGATAATCCGCAAAAAACGCATCGTTTCCTTTTCGTTAACCACCTCCCCCTGAATGAATCAAATCAGGATTTGCTGATCAATTTCCTGGAATACTGGGAAATCACGTCAGAAAAGACGCAACATTTCAGCTGGGTTACTGATTTTACCATAACAAATGGAAACTCTTATGAACTTATGCGAGGCGGTCGTGCACGCTGGAAAATAGAAAATGAGACGTTCAATACCCTCAAGAATCAAGGCTATCATTTCGGTCATAACTATGGGCTCGGAAAGAAAAATCTGAGTGTAGTTTTTGTGATGCTCATGATGTTGGCCTTTTTGGTTGACCAAACACAGCAGCTCTGTTGTCCCCTGTTTCGAGCTACATGGCATAAGATGGGTAGCAAACGAGAACTTTGGGATCGTATGCGATCCTTGTTTAGAGATTTTGCGTTCAAATCGATGAGGATGCTTTACGAAGCCCTTTTTTACGGGATGAAATTCCAACCGCCGATAATTTTATATGATGACGATTGAATGCAAGATGCACTATACCAATGAAAAAAAGCGTCAATTCCAGAAAAATTGGTATTTGCCGGTAAGGGACATCTGTGCGGTAAATCATATGGGATTGGTTTTAGGTCTTTTTTTTGCCCCTTGTTTCATCAAAAATTGACCGGCCAAACGAGGAATTTCAGCTAATTCTCAGCAAGGCTCTTTGACAGCGGTATCTATTTTGTAGAAATGTTAAGAAATAGACTCAGTAGCGACGCGGTCGGGAATTGCTGAACATTGTTAAGAACGTTGTGGGAAACATCCTTTTTGCGGAAGTCATCGACGGCGCCATGGATGCGGTTGAGAAAGGGAACGCCCTCGCCGACGCCATTACGGGAAACCGTTGTTTCCCCCCCATTTCGGTTCAGATGATTTCAGCCGGTGAAAAGAGCGGCCACTTGGAAGAAATGTTGGACAGAATCGCCGATATGTATGAACGTGAAGTGGAAGCAGAGGTGATGACCATGACGTCCATGCTGGAACCGGTGATGATTCTTTTTATGGGCGTCACCGTCGGGTTTATCGTTGTTTCGATGCTGCTGCCGATCTTTGATTTGAATCAAATGATCCGCTGATTTTTGGAGGGACATCACAAAACGGGAAGGAAGATGACATGTACAACAAGCGCTCGAATGATCGCGGTTTCACACTGATCGAACTGATGGTCGTCATTGTTATTCTGGGCATTCTGGCAGGGCTCATCATTCCAAGGATCATGGGCAGACCCGAGGAAGCCAGAAGAATGAAAGCCCGCGTGCAGATGGAGAGCATGGAAACCGCGCTCAGACTCTACAAACTGGACAACGGCGTGTATCCGACAACGGAGCAGGGACTTCAGGCACTGGTGGAAGCGCCCACCGGGGGGGAGCTGCCCAGGGCCTGGCGAAAGGGCGGATATCTTGAAAAAGGGCAGGTTCCCCGGGACCCGTGGGGCTACGAATATGTTTATCTCAGCCCGGGCCTGCACGGCGACTTCGATTTGACCAGTTACGGGGCCGATGGCCAGCCCGGGGGAGAGGAACAGAACCAGGATGTCAACAACTGGGATCGGGAGTAGTCCTTCTTGAAACCATGCCGGAACGCTTTTGGCCAAAACCCGAAAGGCTTCACGCTAATCGAACTGGTGGTGGTAATAAGCCTTATCGTCATGATGGTCGGGCTCACCATGCCGCAGATTCGAAACGCACTGCTGAGCGATAACCTGAAGCGCACCGCCCTTCGCATGACGGGGTTGGCGAAAAATCTGAGAGACGAGGCCACCCGGGAAAGAAAGACCTACGGCCTGTATCTGGATATGGCCCAACAGCGGTACTGGACCGGTTTTCAGGCCATGACCGAAGAAGAACTGGCACTTGCGCGGGAAAATGCACAAAAATTGCCCGATGACGTAAAAATCCTCGATGTATGGTACAAGACCGAAGGCAAAGTGAGCGATGGTGAGACGGTCATCCTCTTTTTTAAAAAGGGCTATGTTCAGCCTTCCGCCATCCATCTGGGAGATGACGCAGACAGGCGGCTGACGGTTGTATTGAGCCCTTTCGGTGGTAAGATTAAGGTTCTCGATACCTACGTTGATTTTGAAAGCGACGCATAACATAGACGGATTTACCCTTTTGGAGGTCATGATTGCCGTTGCCGTGCTGACAATTGCGCTGGCGGCGGTGCTCGGATTGCAGTCCCGAAGTCTGTCACTGGCCGCTGAAAGCAGATTTCAGACCACGGCGGTGCTGCTGGCCCGGGAAAAAATGGCTGAAATGACAACAGCCGGATTGGAAAAACTGGCGTCAGACGCAGGGGATTTCGGCGATGCCTTCTCAGGGTATGCATGGCGCGTGACGGTGCAAAACGCCGATCTGCCCGGCATTGGGCAGATGAAGGGTCGCCTCAAACGCATCGATCTGGCGGTCACCTGCGGTGAAGGAGAGCTGTATCAATATAATCTCAGACTTTACCGGTTCTTTCCGCCCGAAACCATTGATTGATTGATCGAAGAACGGCAACAAACTTGATGAGTGCTTGTCTCTTGAATTTTCCCATGAGAAACTTTAAGCCTTATGCCTCACACGTTAGGCCCGCCGCAAACGGAGGGTTTACACTGCTGGAAATTCTTCTTGCTATTTTTATGCTTACGCTGGTGGTGTCCGCCGTTTTCGGTGCTTTTCGAGGAACTTTTAAAGTGGTAAACGACACCGAAGCACGGGAAGAAATCTATGCGGCGGCCCGAGTGACCCTGGAACGGATTTCCGAGGATCTGGCTTCCGTTTATGCAGACGTCTCCGCCATGGAGAAATCGACCGGTAGCAATGCGACTCTGCAGCAGGTGGTATTCCTGGGAGAAGATCATGAAATAAATGATAGCAGTGCGGATAACCTTCGTTTTCTCTCCTGGGCGCACGTTTCCTTTGAAGCCGGACGGTCGGAGGAGGGCCCGGCGGAAATCAACTATTACACCGAATATCAAGAGGAAACAGGTTTACTGGCCCTTTACCGTTCCGACACGCCGGATTACCTGGAAAGCCCTGACTCCGGACAAGGGGGCCTCCTGCTCTGTGAGGGACTTAAGTGGCTGGATTTTATCTACTATGACGAAAACGGCAATGCCCACAAGGAATGGGCCGCTTCAGAGCGCAACAACGAGGCGCCATTGCCGACGCGGGTTGAGATTTCCATCGGGTTTGAAAATTCCCTCGATCCGGAAAAACCGCTTCAGTTCGTGACCGGTGTCGCGCTCCCCCCCCTTTCATGAAGGTGAAAATGCCAAAGCGGTCACCATATAAAAATCAGAGGGGTTTTGCACTGATACTGACACTTCTCATAATCAGCATGATTGTTGTGGTAACCCTTCAATTCAACCGCTCGGTATGGTCCGGGCTTTATGGGTCCGGCAACTTCAAGGAAGCCGCAAGGCTTCACTTGGTAGCCCGTTCAGGATTTGAGTGTGCCGTGACGGTGCTTTCCGAGGATGCAACGGAAAATGAGATCGACACGCTTCTGGAACCCTGGGCGAAATCCGGGGAACTTTCATTGCAGTCAACGGCCCTGTTTGAAAAGGGGCATTTCATGGTTGAAATTTCAGATCTTTGCGGAAAAATCCCCATCAATCAGCTCATTGATGAAAAGGGTGAGTGGCGCCCGGCCCAAAAAGATCTTTTTGAGCGATTTTTATTGTCAAAATCCTTCGGGCTTGATCCGGATGAGGTTTCAATCTTGATGGATTTTATTAAAGACTGGCTTGATCCGGATGATGAAATAACCCGCTTCGGTGTCGAATCCGCCTATTACCGGGGGCTCGATCCGTCCTACAGCTGCGACAACGGCGTGCTGACATCGCTGGATCGACTGACGCTCATAAAAGGCATGAGCAAAGAACTGGTATACGGAACAAAGGAAAAGGAGGGCCTTATATCCCACTTGAGCCTCTTTGGAGGCGGTAAAATCAATATCAATACGGCGGGGCCGCTCATCCTGCAAGCCCTTTCGGCGGAGATGACCGAGGAAATGGCAAAAGACATGATCGCTTATCGGAAAGATCCCTTAAACGATCTGTCAGACCCCAAATGGTATCAAAAAGTCTCCGGCATGGATCACATTGTTTTCGACGCCGATCTGATAACCACAAGCAGCCATTATTTTATAATTCAGTCCACGGGTATCCTCGAAAAAATGGAACAGCGTTTAACGGTCCAGGTGTTCCGGGAACCGGGAAGGCCCATTCAAATCCTTCAATGGAAAGCCGCATAAGACATGCACGGAAGCGTTACAGGCATCGATATCAGCGATGATTATCTGACCGCGGTCCAGGTAACGAAAGGGATGGGTGGATGGGAAATCCGGGCCTGTGCCCGAATTCCCCTGAGAGGGGAGGCGCCCTTCGATGATGCACTTTCGATGCTTTCCCGATCCATGAACCTCCAAGGAGGGGAATGCGTTGTTGCCCTTCCCGAGGCGGACACCTACTATCGAAACCTGACCGTTCCTTTCAAAGACAAGCGAAAGCAGCGGGAAATCCTCTCCTTTGAACTGGAACCGAACGTCCCTTTTCCCATCGATGATCTCATCATCGATTTTCTCTCCATAAATACGCCCGCAGCACCGGAACTGCTGGCTTTTTTTGTGGAAAAACGCGTGATCGATGGATTTCTGGAATCGCTAGGCTCCCGTGGCATCGACCCGGACGCATTGTGTGTCCGCTTGGTTCCACTGGCCTTGTGGCTCACAAATCGTCCCGGCGCGCCGCAGAACGGCATGTTGCTGGAACTGGGGGAAAAAAGGATAACCCTGGTCCTGTGGCAGGAAAAGAAGGTGGCATTTATCCGCACGGTCGTTTATGGAAGTGAAAGCCGCAACGGATCGGAGGGTAACCCATGGGAAAATGATTCACCGGTTGCTTTTCACACGGCGATGAACACCATACGCCATACGGTTCATGCCTTCGGGGCCCGGCGAAAGGGATTTGCGGCCCCTGAAAAGGCTTTCCTGACGGGCCCGGGTGCCACAATTTCGGGGGCAATCGGCTTTGTGACCGAATCTTTGGGGATTCCCGCCCTCAAAATCGAGCTTTCAAAAGACGACCACATTCATCTGGGAGAAAATGCTGAAACAAAATGGAATGCATCGCTTATGAACGGTGCGCTTTCGCTGGCATTGGGCTGGTACACCGGCACCAAAGGATTGGGCCTGAATTTTCGAAGAAATGAATTCGAGATCCGGAAACAATCCATTTTTCGTTCGGCGATGTTCAAAAAAATTGCCGTCTGGCTGGCCATCATTGCTGCGCTGTGGGCCGTTGATATGGGCACGGACATCCATTTTCTGAAACAGCGGGCAAATGCCCTTGATGGACGGATACGCGCTTTGTTCAAGAAGACATTCCCCCACATCAGTCGCATCGTGGATCCTGTCAAACAGGCGCAAATTGAAATAAATGAGCTGAAACGGGCTGCCACCCCGGGGGAGATGGGGAGGATGAACGGCAGGGCCCTTGATCTGTTGCTGGAAATTTCGGAACGTCTCCCCGCGACAATGGATCTAAAGGTGTCACGGCTGGTGATCGACCCCTACGCCGTCAGGATCAAGGGCAGTACCGACACCTACAACACAGTGGATCGGGCAAAGCAGGGCCTTGAAAAATCATCCCTTTTCAAGACCACCACCATCAGTTCCGCCAATCTGGATCGGGGTAAAAACAGGGTGCTGTTTGAAATTAAGCTGGGAAGATGATGCAGTTGGGAAAAAGGGAAAAGCGATTTGTGCAGGTGGCGGGTTTCGCGTTGGCGGTCTTCTGCCTCTTTCAATTCGGTGTCTTTCCCGTATTGGCAAACCGTAAACGCCTCCAACAGCAAATTTCAGCAAAAGAAACAAGCCTTAGAGAAATGGTTCGCCTCTCGAAGGAATATGGGGTGCTGAAACGGCAATCCCGTGTGGCGGAAGATGCCATCAGAAAAAGGCCCCCCGGGTTCACCCTCTTTTCATTCCTTGAACAAGCCGCGGGAAAGGCCGGGGTCAAACGCCATATCAAATACATGAAACCTTCTTCATCCAAGGGTGAAAACGGACGGAAGGAAACAATGGTGGAAATGAAACTGGACAGGATTTCCCTGAACAGACTGATGGATTATATTTACCGCATCGAGTTGGCCAAAGAAGCCGTTCAAATAAAACGATGCGCCGTAACCGAGAACAAAGGAAAAAAAGGAGCACTGGACGTGGTGCTGCAGGTGGTCACGCTGGAATCTCCATGAAAAAAGGATTAAAATACATCAGTTATGCACTTTATGCCGTTGTGGTGGCGGCGGTGCTTCTTTATATGCGGTTTCCATCGGCCGAACTGCAATCATACCTGGTACGGGCGGCTGATGGAATGGATCCCCGGGTGATTTTTGAGACCGGATCTCTCGATCCGTCGTTTCCACCCGGTCTTCGGTTGAAAAAGCCCGTTCTTTCCCTGAAAGAGCACCCGGAAAGCCCATTTTTTGAGGCCCGGGAACTGTGCGTGGCGCCTGGGATGGGCTCACTTATGACGGGAGATATTACCTGGTTTTTTGATGCCCGTGCCTATGGCGGGGTTATGGGCGGGCGGGTTCTTTCCGGTACGGACGGTAAAATCAATGGGTTTTCCCTTTCCCTTAAAGATGTCCGCCTTCAGGAATACGCTTTTCTGCCCGATTTCGGCATTGGCAATGTTGCGGGAAAACTCACCGGAAATCTCGACTATAAGGGACCGATAGGCCGGATTGATTCGGGAGAGGGAAGCGGAGAGTTCCATATTTCGGAAGGGAAGATCGATTTTAGAACCCCTTTTCCTGGCCTTGAAACCGTTCCTTTAGGTGAACTGAACGCCCGGTTCACCCTTAAAAAGGGAACCGTCAATCTAAACAGAGTATCCCTTGACGGAAAAGGATTCCAGGGATCCCTTTCCGGAACCATTTATCTGAATCGGATCATGGACCGCAGCAGGCTCAATTTGAAGGGAACCCTCGAACCCGTTGCGGATTATCTCGAGACCCTCAAAGGGGGGCCCGCCCTGCTGAGCCTTTTGGGCGGGGTTCGAAACGGTTCGAAACGGTTTTTTGTCATTCAAGGCACCTTCAGGTCCCCGAAGTTCAGGTTTATTTAGAGGAATCAGACACTGCATGCCCCGCTTTGGTGAAATCCTGTTCAACCTCATTGCCCTGTTTGTTGCGGTCTACATCGGTGTGGATATTTTTTACCGGTTTGTGAATGCGGAAATGTTGCCGGTAACAGGCCGGGAAACCGCAACAGGCGCCGTTTCAAACCGGATCATGAATAAGCCGCTCTCCTTCGCCCACTATGATAAGATCAGCCAACGGGGTTTGTTGGGAGGGGGGCTGTCACCGGAGGACGAAAAAGAGAAAAAGGAAATGGATGCTGAAGAAATCGCGGCCCTTAAACCCACAAGCCTGAAAATCCTTTTGATCGGGACCGTATTCGGACCCGAAGCGGTTGCCTTTGCCGTCATAGAGGAAAAAGATAAGAGGAAGCAGGATCTTTACCAGACCGGGGACAAAATCCAGGGCGCCGTTGTCAAGAAAATCCTGAGGGAAAAAGTGGTGCTCGAGGTCAACGGCAAAGATGAAATCCTTGAAATGGAACAGGCCAAAGCCGGAAAAGGGGGCTCCCGAAGATCCGGCGATAGACGCGGAAACGATGGCTATGCCATTACGGTGGGTCACGATGATCTTCAAAAATCCCTTGGCAATATCAATTCCCTTTTGACGCAGGTGCGCATCCGGCCACTCATGAAGAAGGGCAAACCGGATGGATTGATTCTTTCCCACATCAAACCGGCATCCATCTTTGCCAAGCTGGGCCTTCAAAACGGCGACGTGGTCAAGAGAATAGACGACAAGGTCATCAAAAGCCCGGAGGATGCCTTTGAATTTTACAACCGTCTCAAGTCGGGCACCGAACTGTCTCTGGAAATCGGTCGCGGCAGCGAGACGAAAACACTCAATTACCGATTTGAATAGGACATGTACAAAACTTTTTTCGGATTCAAAGAGCACCCTTTCAACCTGACGCCCGATCCCCGGTATCTTTACCTGAGCCGGTACCATCGTGAAGCCCTGGATCACCTGCTGTACGGCATCAACCAGCGGAAAGGATTTATCGCCATCACCGGCGGGGTGGGAACCGGAAAGACCACCTTGTGCCGCGCGTTGCTGGACCATTTGGATGAAAACACGAAAAGCGCGCTCATTTTCAGCTCTTTTGTCTCCGACATGGAAATCTTGAAATCCATTGCCCACGAATTCGGCATCCCCCTTCCCCGGGAAACCGAAAGCAAGAACGCCCTGCTGGATGCCATTAACCATTTTTTGTTGGGGGTCTTCAGGGAAGGGGGCAACGCACTTCTCTTGATCGATGAAGCGCAAAACCTTTCCCGAACCGTCCTTGAGCAGATTCGAATGCTCTCCAACCTGGAAACGGAAAAAGACAAACTCATACAGATTGTCCTGGTGGGTCAATCGGAATTGAAAGAGGTTCTCTCGGCCCATTCGCTCAGACAACTGGATGACCGCATCACCGTAAGATATCATTTAAAGCCGCTGGATCAAAAGGATGTGCAGGGGTATGTGGAACATCGCCTGGTGGTTGCTGGCGGCAAAGGAGATGTCAAATTTTCCGACGGCGCTTTCAAGCGGATTTATGCCTATTCGGGAGGAAATCCCAGGCGGATCAATGCGGTCTGCGACCGGGCGCTTCTTCTGGCCTATACCGCTGAAAAACGAACCATCTCGGGAAAAATGGCAGGCCAGGCCATTTTGGATCTTCGTGGCGGCATCGACGCCGCCGAAGAGCGTCCACCCGGTTCCCGGCGGTGGCCCTGGTGGAAATGGGCTTTGCCGTTGGTTCTTTTTTTTATGATCGCCGCGGGGCTCTGCATCTTCGTTTTCATGGACCCTTTCATCTCTTCAGGCACCCACATGAAAACGGAAGCGCCTTTGGGCCCATCCGTCAAGGTTCGACCGGATCCGGCGCTACTTCTGACCAACAAGGAAAGCATTGCGGGATTGTTTGACCTGACCGAGACGGTCATATCTTCAAAAGACGAAAACGGCGGCATTCAGATGAGCCTCGTTTCTTTTCCGTTGCACGCCGAGTATTATACCCTGCTGCAAAAACCGTTCAGAATCGAAGTGCCTGAAAGAACGGACCGTGGCATCCCGGAATATCTGTTGGTGGACCACGTAACCGCCGAAGGCGCCGTTGTCGTGGATGCGGGCGGCAAAAGGCAGAATGTCACACGGGATTTTATCCTCAAGCACTGGGGAGGTCAGGCAACCTGGGTATATCCCTATGGCGACAACGGCTTTTTTCTGAAACAGGGGATGCGTTCGCCCGCAGTGTTCACCCTTCAGGAAATTCTTAAGGATCTCGGGTACCTGGTAACATTGAACGGTAATTTTGATCAGCAGACGTTGGAAGAAGTCAAAAGGTTTCAGGATGAATTCGGTCTCGAGGCGGACGGCGTTGTGGGATTTCGAACCCTGACCCTCCTTTACCAGATGGCGAAAGCACATGAGCTACATCCATGAAGCCTTAAAAAAAGCCCAGGTTGAAAGGGATCTGGGACAAGGTATTCAAAGCGGCTTACCGGTGCCGTTACGGAAAGAAATCTTTTTCACCAGGAGAAAAACGATTTTTCCGGCGGCGCTGCTTCTGTTGCTTCTGCTTGCTCTTGCAGGCTATTCGTGGTGGTATCCAACAGATAAAAATCCGAATGGAGTGCCTCTAAAAATGAACACAGTGCCGGACAGGCGCCAAATGATCTCCAAGGGAGAACCAGCCGCCGGGCTTATTGAGATACGGCCCGCCAACCCGCCACGGGAAAAGCGGGAATCCCTTGCGCCGAAAGCTCCTTCCGGAACGGCGGCGCGCGTAACCATCGCCGATCAGAAGCCCGTTGGCGGCAATATCATTGCCGAAACCTATCAAAAAGCCCGGGCCCTTCACCACGACGGCCGACTGTCCGATGCGGCAAAATGGTATGAAAAGGTGATTTCCGTTGATCCGGGTCATGTTGAAGCGCTCAACAACCGTGGTGTGCTGTACCTTCATGAAAAGGATTATTCGTCGGCCCAAAGGTATTTTGAAAAGGCGATCCGTTTGAAACCGGATTATGTGGATCCCTATTACAATCTTGCGTGCGTTTCAGCCGCGACGGACCGGGTGCGGCAAAGTCTGCGGTATCTTCAAAAGGCGATTTCAATGGACCCCGATGTCAAGGCGTGGGCGCAAGCAGATCCGGACCTGAATCCGTTGCGGGGATTACCCCCGTTTCAAGAGATCATAACAAAATGAGAATTGAAATGAACCCTTTTAAAACCGTATCTTTTTATGCGCTTATGCTGACGTTGTTCACATATCCGCTGCTGGCCCCGGCCACCGCTAAAGCGGCCCGTGTAACAGGCGTGGACGGGGTCACCCCGGCGATTCCTGAATCCGTCAAACGCGCCCAAAAACCACAAAAAGCTGCACCCGTCACAACACCGGTTACCGCTCAAAGAAAAATCAACATGGATCCGGAGGCTCCGGAACCCGCCGTGACCATCGATTTCGACGAGGTGGACATTCCCGTTTTCATCAAATTCATCAGCGAGCTCACCGGAAAGAACTTTGTCATCGACAAAGGGGTCAGGGGCAAGGTGACCATTATTTCTCCCAACAAGATCAGCGTGGACGAGGCATACAAGGTTTTTGAATCCGTGTTGGAAGTCAACGGTTTTACCGCCGTACCGTCAGGGAACATCATCAAGATCGTACCGGCGGCCAGCGCCCGCACCATGAGCGTCAAAACCCGTCTCAGGCGTGAAGCCATGGATTCGGAGGACAAGGTGGTCACACAGTTGATTCCCCTGCGGTATGCCGATCCGGACGAATTGAAAAAACTCTTTGCACCCTTTATCAGCAAAAGCAGCGTCATGGTTTCCTACCCGCCGACCCGAACCTTGATCGTCACGGATGTACAAAGCAATATCAAACGTCTCATGAGCCTTGCCCGGGCCATTGATGTGGAAGGTGTCGGTGAAGAAATCAATGTCATCCCCCTGGAATATGCTTCCGCCGGCAAACTGGCCAAGTCCCTCAATACGGTTTTTGAGCGGCGTGCCAGGGCACAAAAACGCACCGCCGACGCTGAAACCGTTACCAAAATCGTCGCGGACGAAAGAACCAATTCCCTGATTGTCGTCTCTTCCGAAGACGATGCCGCCAAGATTCGCAAACTGGTTCGGCTCCTGGACAAAGAGGCACCCCGGGGACAGGGGGACATTCATGTGTTTTATCTCCAGCATGCCAACGCCGAAGACCTGACCAAAGTGTTAACGTCCCTGCCCGCCCAGAAATCCGAAGAAATAAACAAGGGAAAGGCCCCGCTTATTTCCAAGGAAGCGCGCATCGTGGCGGACCAGGCCACCAACAGTCTGGTGATCATGGCGGATCCTGACGATTATATGATACTGGAAGAAGTGATTCAAAAGCTGGATATTCCGCGCATGATGGTCTTTATCGAAGCCCTTATCATGGAAGTGAATGTGAACAAGGATTTCAACCTGGGCGTGGAGTGGGAAGGGGTCAAGACCTTTACCTATGACGGCAAAGACGCTGCCGCTTTTGCCGGCTCCAGCCCGGGCAATTTTGACACCATTTCGGGTGTCGTCGGCAAGGGAACCCTTCCCCAGGGCTTTTCCATGGGGGTTATCACCGACACCATCGAGATCGCCGGCGTTAAATTCCCCAATCTCGCGGCGGTGGTGAATGCCTATCAGCAGGACCGGGATGTTCACATTCTCTCCACCCCGCAACTTCTGACCACGGACAACGAGGAAGCCGAGATCATGGTGGGAAGAAACGTCCCATACCAGGTGCGGCAGGAAACCACCGCGGCGGAATTGGACTACAGTTCCTATGAATATAAAGACGTGGGGGTGACCCTTAAAGTAACCCCCCAGATCAGCCTGGAACGGTCCGTTCGCCTCAAGATTTATCAGGAGGTCACGCGGCTGGTGGATAACAATGCCTTGACTGCCTCCGACCGCCCCGAGACCTATAAGCGCCTGGCCCAGACCACGGTCATCGTGAAAGACGCCAATACGGTGGTGATCGGCGGGCTCATCGGGGATGATACCACCCATACGGAATACAAGGTCCCCTGCCTGGGCGACATCCCCCTGGTGGGCTGGTTGTTCAAGGGCACCAGCAAGAAGCGGGAAAAGACCAATCTTTTTATTTTTTTGACGCCCCGCATCATTCAGAATCCCGCTGAGGCCAAAAAGATCTACCTGGATAAGAAAGAACAGATTGAGCGGATCAAGGAAGGCGTCATCAAGATGTATGACAAGCCCGGTCCGAAGTCCATGGAAGGATACGTGCCCGGAAAATAGGGATTCATTAAACCCAATACCGAAGATGTCGAACAAGGAAGGTCCAATGTCGAAGTCAGCAAGCCCTGAACCCTCTCCGAATCCCGCTATGGCCTCGGTCCCCCTTCTCGGAGAGATTCTCTCTGAAAACTGGGGACTCAGTGAAAAGGATCTTCAAAAGGCGCTGCAGATTCAAACCGAAAAAGGCGGCCGGCTGGGGGAAATTTTGGTTCGTTTGAAACGGATCACGGAAGCGGATCTGCTGGGGGCCCTGGGAGTGCAGTGGGGCCTGCCCGTTTCCATGACCCTTTCCTTTGAAAATCTCGATACGGCGTTTACGCAGCAGACGCCCATCCAATTCCTTAAAAAATTCAAGCTGATTCCCCTGATCACCCGTGAAAAAGCGGCCATCGCCATGAATGATCCTTCGGAGTTTCAGGCCCTGGATGATCTCAGGCGGATGCTGCACCTGGAAAATGCTTCGGTAGTGCTGGCACCGGCCTCCGCCATCCTGTCGGGAATCAACGCGGCTTACGATGTGAGCGGGGAATCCGCGGAGCGGGTCATCGAAGACATGCAGGAAGGCGAGGCGGGCCGAATACTCTCGGAAATTGAAGAAACGGCGGATCTCCTGGAGGATACCAGCGACGCGCCCGTGGTAAAACTGGTCAATCTCATGCTGAGTCAGGCGGTCAAGGCGCGGGCCAGCGACATCCATATCGAGCACTCCCAGCACAAACTGCGCATCCGGTACCGTGTGGACGGTATCCTTTACGACATGCTCTCGCCTCCCAAGCATGTTCAGTCGGCGCTGATTTCCCGGATCAAAATCATGGCCCAAATGAACATTGCGGAGAAAAGACTGCCCCAGGACGGCCGCATCAAGATTCGCATTGCGGACAAAAACATCGATATCCGCGTATCCACCATTCCCGTGGCCTTTGGCGAACGGGTGGTGCTCCGGCTGTTGGACAAAACCAATGTGCTGCTCAAAGTCTCGGACCTGGGCATGCCGGACACCGATCAGGCCGCTTTTGAAGAACTCATCGGTTCTCCCCACGGCATTATCCTGGTCACCGGTCCCACGGGCAGCGGGAAAACCACCACCCTTTACGCGGCACTTTCCTCCATCAATAAGACCGACATCAATATCATTACCATCGAGGACCCCATTGAATATCAGATTGACGGAATCGGACAGATCCAGACCAACAGCAAGATCGATCTCACCTTTGCCAAGGGACTGCGCTCCATTGTCCGGCAGGATCCGGACGTGATCCTCGTGGGTGAGGTCCGTGACCTGGAAACGGCCGAGATCGCCATTCAGTCGGCGCTGACCGGGCACCTGGTCTTTTCCACCCTCCATACCAACGATTCCGCCGGCGCCGTAACCCGTCTTATCGACATGGGGATCGAGCCGTTTCTGGTCACTTCTTCCGTCAGCGCCATCCTGGCCCAGCGGCTGGTGCGGGTCATCTGCCCCCAATGCCGTGAGCCCTACACACCGGACGACGCGTCCCTTCAAAAGGTTGGTATTACAAAGGAAATGGCCCGGAATGGGACCATTTACCGGGGCCGGGGGTGTTCCGCGTGTCTGGATACCGGGTTCAGAGGACGAACCGGAATCTTTGAGTTCATGATCCTGGATGAAGAGATCAAAAACCTGATTCTGAAAACATCCGATGCCAATGCCCTTAAACGTGCGGCCATAGAGAGGGGCATGACCACCTTGCGCCGGGACGGTGCCGGAAAAGTCCTTCAGGGGGTCACCACCATCGAAGAAGTGTTCCGGGTGACCTATCAATAGCGGCCGACTACCCCGTGAAATCAACGGTTTTTTCAGGCCATAATCCATTGACAAATGTAGCAACATTATCGTAGAATGAGGCCTCATTGAAATAGAAGGGAGAGCAATCAATGGAATCCATAGGCATAAGACATTTAAAAGAGAACCTGAGCCGTTACATGAAACAAGTGAAATCCGGACAGTCCATCGTCATAACCGATCGAAAAAAGGAAATTGCCGTTATCATCCCGTTTGAGAGGACACCCGTAAAAGAAAAGGTATGGCCATTGATACAAAGTGGTATGGTCCAGTGGTCCGGAGGAAAACCAAAGGGAATGAGCCATCGAATTCCCTCAAAAGGCAAAAGTGTTTCGCAAGCAGTTATAGAAGACAGGCGATAATATGATCGGTTATCTCGATACCAGCAGTCTCGTAAAGCTTTATGTGGAAGAAGACCGGTCTATGGAAGTAGCAGCATTCGTAAAAGATTCAGAAATTACAGCCACTTCTCTGGTTGCCTATGCTGAGGCCAGAGCCGCATTCGCCCGAAGGTTTCGAGAGGGTGCATTCAGCGATGATGAATACCAAAGGCTGAAGTCTTTTTTTGAAGATGATTGGACCCGCTACCTTGTCTTAAATTTGACACGGGAATGCGTGGGTCAAGCCGGTGAATTGGCCGAAAAACATGCATTAAGGGGTTTTGATGCAATCCATCTGGCCTCGGCGCTGATATTGCAGTCGGAACTCTCCTCACCTGTGGTTTTTTCATGCTTTGACGACCGTTTGCTAACCGCTTCAAGGCTGGAAAAGCTGGAGCAAATGTAATTGGGGCTTTCCGTAAAACCTTTTTTCAAATGAAACAAAAAACAGATACACTCCCACTCCCATTGAGGCACGCCATATGAAGAAAAAAAATCCCCTTCGCGTTATCATTTTTGACTGTGATGGCGTCATGTTCGATTCCCGCCAGGCCAATATCAATTTTTACAATCATCTGCTGGCCCGTTTTAATCTCCCTCCCATGGCGCAAGATGAGATCGATTTTGTGCACATGTCCACGGGACGTGATTCCGTCAGACACATCTTCAGAAAAACATCCCACTTCGAAGAAGCCGACGCATACAGGCTGCAAATGGAATATACCCCCTTCATCAAGGATATGATCCCGGCCCCGGGGCTCGGAGACCTGCTTTCGAAACTGCAGTCGGATTTTCTCCTGGCCGTGGCCACCAATCGCAGCAACACCATCGATGAAGTGCTCGAAGTGAACGGGCTGACCGGATTTTTCGACATGGTGGTCTCTTCCCTGGATGTGAAAAACCCGAAACCCCACCCGGAATCCCTGCTCAAGATCCTTCGCTTTTTTGAGATTCAACCGGATGAAGCGGTATATATCGGCGATTCAACCGTTGATCTGGATGCCGCCAGAGCCGCGGACGTCCACTTCATCGCCTATGGCGACACAAACCTGCCGACGGAGGTCAAAGTCCGAAACATGAAGGAACTGGAAAAGGTCCTGACGCGGCACAGCGGCGGGAATTTCAATTGAGGTAGGAAGAAAAATCTTTTTCGGCATAGGAGATGGGTGCGGCAAAATTGATGGGCGCATTTTGGTAGCCCCAACTCACGACCCCGATCACTTTTCCATCTTTGTCAATCACGGGTCCTCCGCTGTTACCCGGGACCACCGGTGCGGAGAACTGAATCTGATTTCCCCTGATTTTAAAGGGGGGCCGTCTCATTTTTGCCTCGCTTTTCCAGTCTGATTCCGGAAACAAGCGGCTGAAATTCCCCTTGGTCACCGTTTCTTTAAACACCAGCAGCGGATTTCCGACGGCATAGACTTCTTCTCCTCGAACAAGGGTTTGCGGGTCCCTCATTTCCAGGAAAGGGGTCGGTTTGTTAATCCTCACCTGAAGCAGTGCAAGATCATGTTTCTTGCTCTTCTTGATGATTTGCACCCTGTATTTTTTGCCGTCTCCGGGAATTTCGGCTTTCATACTGTATGTAACGCCCTTTACAACGTGCTTTGCCGTAATGGCAAGCCCCTTGTCGTTAATGAAGAATCCGGAGGCCCCACCCTTGCTGTTTTTGAGTCTGAACGTGCATCGCACGGCGTGTTCGATGGGGTTATCGGAAATGACAACGGCTTTCGGATTCGCCTCTGGTGCTTCTTTGAAGTGCCTTTCCTCAATATCGCCCCCGGATTGATCCGGCGGAGGGGGCTGGTCGGAAAAATGGACATTTCCGTCCCTGTCATGCCAGATATAGGCTTTGCCGGCCGTTACCGCCGCCCCCCGCAGGAACAAAACACCCGCCAGTAACATGCAGAAGACCGGTATGAAATGCCGTTTCATGGAAAAACACTCCCCTATCCGCCCCAGCCGTTTTTGGTCCCTGCCAGATGCGAAAAAGAAGCCAGTGTCACCACTGTGTACCCTTTTTCATCAAGAAATTCAGCTACTCCGGATGGCAGATTGACGGGCGTCATGAGGACCGAATGGCCTTTTTCCGAAGAAAAGACAACGCCTGACAGGGTCAATTTCACATTTCGGTCGCTATGGGGCGCCGTGGCCAGGATGTGGGGGCCCATTTTGTGCGCCCAATCCAGGAATTTGAGGGTCTTTGCTACAATGGGCAGCGGATTGTGCTCTGCTGAAAGGGAGAGTACCGAAATGCCCCTTTCTTTCAAAAGGGCAACCACTTCAGGTTCCAGGCCGCTGAGATCGATGACCCGTTCTTTTCCGTGGCCGGTCAGGTAAAAATCGGCCGTAACGGTCAATTTAAAATCATCGTTTCGGCTTTCAAAGGCAGGAATTTTAACATGAGCTTCATGGGGCTGACCCGTGAGGGTCAAGACCATTTCCACCAAAGATGCTGCATCCGACACCGTTTCCGGCGCCGTTTCAGCCGGCGGTTTCTCGGGTGTTTCGGGCGAAGGATATTCCACAAAGAGCACTCCCTGTCCTTTCAGATAAGCCTTGACGGACCGGGGAACCCCCTTTGTCTTGTCATCCAAAAAATTAATCACGATAAATCCCGGGGAAGCGCCGGACCGGCTCCTGGGCGGAATGACAATCCAGTCCCCGGTAATGGTGACCGGAATGGCTCCCGAAAGTTTCAAAGGTTCTCCCTTCTTGAAAACCTTCGGGTATTGACACGCTTTAAGGATTTTGCCAAAAGCGGATCTTAAATCATCGGTGGGCGACAGCGTTACAATTCGATAGGTTCCCCAGCTGGCCTCGATGACTTTTCCCACTCTCGAGGGAAGGGAGTCATGAAGATCCACGATCAGGGTCATGCCTCCCGGACGCTTAATAATGGGGTAAGTGTCGGCTTTGAGATTGATATTCCCGCCTGATTTCATGGGAATGAAATGCTCCCCTTTGTGGGTCCATTGTTCTCCCATTTGCGGCAGGATATCCCCCAGACCTTTTGAAACCAACACCGTGATCTCTTGAGTCTGCCAGGAAGATTCCACAACAGCGGGTTCAGGATCTGTAATGGCCGGCGGTTCAGCCTTGATCGGCTCAGCCGCAGGCGCCGGCGGAAGATTGGGCGGCAGTGGCGCTTCGGCCGTTTTTGGCTTTGAAGACGGCGCCGTTTTTTCGGAAATCCATTGTTTCTGAGCGGTTTCGGATTTCTGCCGGGTTACCACTGTGGGAAGCGGTTCCGGTTCTGCGGGTTTTGCGGGTTCGGGCACCGGTTGCGGATCGGGCAGCCGCACCCTGTTGGAACCGGCCAGATCCCGCATAATGGGAGGTTGGGCCGGCGGCGGTGGAAGCGGCGCTTCACCATACCACTGCGGCGGATAGAGGGGCAGGTTCACCTTCTGCCCGGCCCGGATCCGGTCCGGGTCTTCAATGGACGGATTACATTTCTTAAAAAGATCCAGGTACTCTGACAAAAAGGTTTTATATGAAAGACCGTATCGCTCCCCTGCGATGCTGCTCAGTACATCCCCTTCTTTTATTTGGTACGATTCGGACCGCAACCCCTGAAAAGTCGAAACAATTTTCGTTTCCGAAAGTTTGACCGTACCGATCTTCAACGGAACCGGTTCGGATGCTTCGTCCGAGAGGGATGGCGCTTCAGCGACAATTTCCTTTGTTTCCGGTGGCGGGGGCGGCGCTTCAACGGCCGGTTGAGGTTTTTCAAGCGGCAACGGTGCTGTTTCACGAATAGGTTTTGGTTTTTCCCTTGGTTCCTTGACGTTTGCCTGGGGTTCGACTTTCACCAAAATGACAATTTTCTCTCCCGGCTTTATTAAATCAAGATCCGTCATGGACCGGTTAAATTGTCGAAGGATCTCCAGAAGCCGGGGAAAATCGCTCTCGGTCTTAAGCACCCCTTTCTCCCGCAAAATCTTCGCGATCCAGTCCCCTTCCCGAACCACGTATTCTTCGGTCTTGAGACCTTCCATGTTCAGTGGCTTTTCGACCGTCTGCGTTTCCACCGGCTTCTCTTTCGGGATCGATTTTTCGGATGCTTTTTTTACCGGCCGGGTTTTCGGCGCATGAAACGGCTTAAACGGGCCCTCAGGCTTCCATCCCGTATATGGCGGGGTTCTGTTTCCAGCCGACGCGTTTGAAAAAGCTGACAACATGAAAAAGAGAAGGATGGCGGGTATCAGCACCCTTTTTTTGCTCGTGACCGGTTTCAAGATTTCACGGCTCCCAATCGTGTAAAGACAGTAGGGTTTTTGAGAGGTTACAAAAAAATCCTATTTTCTCACACTCATTCATATAGATCAAGTCAATTATGATGATTTCACAAGCGGGTTCAGAAACTTACGGCATTTTTCAATTAATCGGAAGTATCGCACGATTCATTTTTCCGTAAGATGCCGAGTGTCAGGCCGAAATGATGTACGCCTCGAAAAATCACCTTCCGGCTGCATTAGTAGTTTTTCCATATGTCAATATCAAACAGCGTCCCGTTAAGAATTCAAGAAATACATCTCTAATTCTTGACTAAAGGCAGGGCACATTGCTAATGTAGATATTTAAAGAGGAGGAAACCGATCATGAAAAAGAAGATTGGAACCGTTCTGGACGAAGGGCTGCTGTTGCGGGCAAAACAGGTTGCACTGGCGGAACGGCAGGCGCTCAGCCAGTTGTTGGAGAACGCTCTCAGGATGTATCTGGAATCACTGGAGAAGAGAAAAAACGGTCGGCGAAAGGATGTTGTTGAGACGTCACGGGGTGCAATGAAGACATCAAGGGAGGATCTGAAAGCCATCATGGAAGAGGAAGGGGTTTATGAAACTGAATGAGATGAAGCGAGGTTCGGAAGTCTTTGTTGATTCAAATATTCTGATCTATCATTTTACAGGCTTGAGCGATGATTGCAGCAATTTTCTGGGCAGATGCGAGATGGGGGAATTAAACGGTATGACGTCCGTTAATGTCATTCTGGAGGTTCTGCACCGCCTCATGATGGTTGAAGCCGTCCATAAGAATCTGGTGAAGCCACCCAATATTGTGAAAAAACTCGGCAGGGCGCCACAAAAAATCAAAGAACTCAATGACTATTTTGTGAATACGGAGAAAATTCAGGATATGGGCATCACCATCAAGCCTCTGACCTTTGAAACGATCATAATGAGTCACATGGTGCGGTTGGCGTCCGGATTAATGGTGAATGACTCGGTGATTATTGCCGTTATGAAAAATCATGGGGTCGAGTTGCTGGCCACTAACGATAAGGCTTTTGAAAATGTGAAGGAAATAGACGTGTATGCCCCTGAGGATATGAATTTTTCCTAAGCAGATGCCCTCCTGCGCTAGACGCTCATTTCATCCGGGGAATTCCGTAGTCTTTCCCTTTCTCTCATCCCCTGAAAGTTCGTTCATGCGCATCTGAACCGATTAAGTATCGTGTCCCCGGAATTCGACCGCATTCCATTTTTTTCCACATTCTGTTTAAACACCTTTTAGCTTTTTGTCTAAGGTCGTCTTGATTATTCATGGTTTTAAGGATTCCTTAATAAATCATGGGTGCCAATGCGCCGGAGAAAATAAACGTCGCCCTGTACCTGAAAAGTGAAACGATAACCCTTGGTGACTCTCCCCTCCCAAATATCCCTCGGGTCTTGCATTTTTTTGGTATTTAGAGATGGATGATTAAAATCAGAAAGCAACAGAACTAATTGCTTGTCTGTTGATTTTTGAATTGATGCGGGAAGACGGCGATAGTCCTTTATAAATCTTTTAGAGAATGCCAGCTTCATATTTTTGCCGTTTTTAAGGCTTTAATAGCATCAGCCGCATTATCGAAAGGACCCAGGACATCTCCCCTCCGGATATCCTCATCCGCCTCAGCTTCTTTTTTCTGCCATTCTTTGGTGAAAAAGTATTCCTGGTCCGGTTGGATGACTTTCACAGGTTTAAGGATAATGAATTCTCCCTGGGTATCTATTTCCACATAGTCCCCTTCAGCAAGATTGAATTTGTTCCGGAGATTGCGAGGAATGGTAACCTGGTAATTCTTTCTGATTTTCATGAGTTCCATATCCCGGTCCTCTACTTTTAAATATTTATTCATTTTTTAAATTAAGAAATTATGAATTTCTCAAATTATATCAACTCTTGGTTTTTTGTCAAATTTTCATTTTATCAGTTTCTTTTCTAACTCGTTAGAAAGAGATGCGTATAAAACGTTCTGAATTTTGGCATAAAAAAAACCCTTGAAAATAAAGGGTTTTGTGTTTTTGATTTCAATGCGTATAAATCTAATGTCTTATGCGCGCACGTTTGCACTATAAAGCCTACTCCTGTTTTATCGTAACATTGGCGCCGGCTTCAAAATGTTAAAGGTGCTTCCGGAACATAATGAGAGCAGTTCCTTTATCCCGTCGGGCCACCGAAAAAACCCAACAGCTGGCTGAGAAATTCAGTATACTGTCCCCGGAATTAGGCGCTTCCACACATTCGATGGGTCAGGTGTTGATACTTCAAGAATTCATAAGTGTTCGGCTCCCAGGCAGAGCCCGGGAACCAAGGAAAAAAATCTGACCCTAAGGAGCGTAGGGTATATCAATGGAAGCGCTGGCGGTGTCATATGTAGCAGTAATTATTGCAGTGTCGCCAGGAACAATACATACACCAGGCGGCGTATATGTTACGGATGCTTCACCGTTAGTATCAGTTGTCACAGTATATGCTGACAGTATGCCACCATTTTCAACCGTAAAAGCAATATCTTTACCCTCAATTGTCCCCCCCCCGGCATCTCTCAGGGTAGCAGTAACTTTTGCTTCAGTCGTACCGCATGTGACCGAGGTGGGGTCAGCCGCTAACTCTATTGAAAAGGGTGAAATAGTCACATAAACAGACTGGGTAACCGTACTTGTGCCTATCGTAACGGTCGCATCCACTTTTGCCGTCCCTGGTGTAGTACCGGCAATCAAGGAAACATACACAATGCCATTATTATTTTGGATTGGCACTGTAACACTTTGCCCCCCGGATTCTTCAAATTTTGTATCTACCTTGTTAGTTTCGAAAGTAACCATTGTCCCTTGTGTCACCGGTGCCCCTGCGTTATCCGTAACAGTAGCTTTAATTTTGGAAGAGCTGGTGCCGTTCGCCGGAAGGGTGGTCGGGAATGCGCTCAGCACAATGGTACCCGTTGTCCCGCCGATTTTTACCATGACGGACTGGGTAAGAGAACTGGTTCCCACCGTTGCTGTTGCCGTTACGATGGCTGTCCCGGCAGTGGTGCCGGCAACGAGCGAAACCGTTACCTTACCCGAATCATCCGGCGTGGTCACGGAAGGCGTAAGGATGGTGCCGAGACTCGTCACGAAGCGAACAGCCGTTCCTTTTGCCACCGGATCACCGGTGTTGTCCAGAATAGTGGCCGTGATGGTAGAAGAGCTGGTCCCGTCCGGGGGAATGGTGTCGGGGGTGGCCGTGAGGGTCATGGAACCGATCACCTCAACCAGTGTCAACTCCTTCTCCGTAAAACTGCCGTTTTCCGCCTGAGCCCTGATCAATACTTTCTCCGTTTCAGTCGTGATGCTCCCCGAATAGTAGGTCGTACTGGCAATACCGCCGGTAGTGGTCCTACTTACTTCGTTTGATCCAGCCGGAAATGGGCTTCCAAATGCCCCGGAACCCGACAGGATGGAAAAAGTAATAAGGGTACCGTCATAGACCGGAAAATCATCGCTGTCCACCACATTTGCCCTGACATAACTCTGGCTTGCCCCGCCGTCCGCGGAGAGTTCATCCGGCAAGAAGGTCAGATCAATCGTAAACGGTTCACCGGCCCCCCTGGTCAACTTGAGGTCGACAGTGGCGCTTGTACCATCAAGTAAAATAGCCCTGATGGTGACGTCTCCCGGCCTGTCGCCGGAGTAGTAGATAACACTCGCCTGGCCGGCGATGGTTGTAGCGGTGGCTTCTGATGATGTAGGACCACCCAATCCGCCGAGACCGGATATGATTGCGAAACTGACTGCCGTCCCATCCGCAACAGGATTTCCGTTTTGCGTCACCTGAGCCCTGATTGAACTTGTGCTGGTTCCGCCATCAGGATAAACCTCATCCGGTGTTGCGGTTAATGTAATTAACATCGGAATCTCCGGTTCCGGGATATCAAAATAAGGCGAATTTGGCAAAAGACATGCTCCCGCATCCGCTACTGACCAGGGAAGTATAAATTGATATGTCGAACGGGTCTCGGACCCCAAAACCGTCGTGCTTCCGGTAAGCTCTGCAAAAATCCAAGCGGCGTTTGACTTAGAGTATGTTATTTCGAAACTGGCCACACCGTTTTCGTCGGCGACAACTTCTTCAGGAACGGAGCCCGAAGCCGAGTTTGGAGGAGTCATCAGGCCATCGCTATTTGCGTCTTCACCCGGATCGAGAATCAGGTTCCTGTAAAAATAGGTTCCGGGAAAGGTGTCATCCTCATTGATGTAAGTATTGAACACATCGGGAATACAGTTCGAATTTAATTCTGTAATAACCAGTGGCACCCACTGACCGGTTCTGTATTGAAGGGGCCACAGCTTCAGACTTATCCGTGCGCCGGGTACCGGATTTCCATTTGAATCAGCAACCTGTGCCGACATAGGCAGCTTGTATGAAGTGTTGTCTTCAGTCGATTCTATTGTCGTACCGAATCCGATTACCACGGAACCCGCGGTTCCTCCAATCACGATGCTAATACTGTCTGTAACTGTAGCTTTACCTACAACGGTAGCCGTAACCGTAACGCCGCGTGCGCCTGAACTTACAGAGCCTGAGGTAAAAGTCGCCTCCGCTTTGCCGGACCCCGGCTGAGTATAAGCAAGGGGGGGCGATACATATTCACCGCCCCCCGTGGAATCGGAAATGCTGAAAGAAACCGCAACATTGGGAACAATCTGGAAGGTGTCATCGCGGACCGTCGCTTCCAAAACAACCGAATTCAAAATGCCGCCAATTGAACGGGCCACCACATAACTATTGGCCTGTAAATCTATGCGGGCGGCAGAGTCCGCCGGTGGATAGATGTTGACCTTCATGGAATCGGAAGTGTTTGCATCAGCTGCGTCATATACCTGCACCGTGGCGTTGCATGCTTCGGTGGAACTGAGCGTGGCCGAAGCCTGTCCTTTGGTTACTGACCTGGTGACAACCGCAGAAGTTCCCCCATCCCAGGTGCCGCAGGTGGTCGCAAAAATGACCTGGCTCTGGGTGGGCGCCTGTACCACAATGCTAACACTTGCACCCTTTGCCAGGCTATAGGGATCTTCCGTCGGGCTAATAATACTGAAAACCTCTCCGGCCAGACCCACGGAATATGACTGGGTAGCGGTGGCTCCCAGCCCTTCCACCTTGACGATAGCGGTCCCTTTCGATTTACCGAAAACCTCAATCATCAGTTCTCCGGTGTTGTCCGTGTAACCGCTGCTGGGTGACAGAATTACACTGCCCGTTGAGGAGGGATCCACACTCGCGGTAATCAGTGCATTGGAAATGCGGTTGCTTCCTGCGTCCTTGGCGGCGATGGTCAAAATAGCTTTTTCACTGTCTATCTGTGAAGTGATGACGGAGGACGTAATTTCAAGGTTCTGGAAATTTGTTGTCAGTTCCAGGGTGGTTCCCGTTATCTGGATTGAAATCTGGCGGGAAACCGATCCGGCGGTGGCGGTGATAGTGCTGGTCCTGTTGCTGTTATCCAGGTTTCCGCAGGAAAATGTCACAGCAGCCTGACCGTTGTCATCGGTCACAACACTAGGAACACTTAAAGTACCGCTGGTGGCTTTAAAGCTAACGGTCGTGTCCTTCAGGGCGGCATTGTTAGCATCCAGAACCGTAGCCGTGATGGTGGTGCTGTCGGAATTATCGGTGCTCACGGAACCCTGAGAAGTTGAAAGGGATATGCCTGAAACAAGCCCGCCAGTCATTTCAATATCAACCGACTGAGTCACACCGTTTGATGTGACGGTCACGCGGGCGGTTCCGGCCTGTGTCGCCGCAATCAGGGCAGCTTCCGCGATACCCGTGGGAGGGGCATCGGGATTGGGAAAACCCTCGGCATCCAGAGGCGGCTGGGTGCTCATGGTGTAGCTCGTGCTGCCGTTCCGAAAATGACCCAGGTTGGTGCGGAAGGTCACTTCCGTGTAATGTCTGACCGGATTTCCCGAACTGTCCGTGATGTAAGCCGTAATGACCGCCGAACTGCTGCCGTCCGCAGGCAAACTGCTGGCGCTTGTGGTGAGCCTGATGGCCCCGCTCTCCCCGGCCGCACCCCCTGAATCATCTCCGCCTCCACCACCGCACGAAAGCAAAAGCAGAAACATGCAGACATAAACGGTGACCGACATCAGGAACTGACCGGATTTTTTATTAATCATGACGCTTTCTCCTCACAAGCACTTTTTCAATTGCGGAATTCGAATTTCGGAATGTAAATACAACCTCGCGAAATTTATCCCGTTATTTTCAAGTCTCACGCCCCATTGAAACAGAAACAACAAAATTTCACGGAGCACGCAAATTGGTCAACCCGTACCTTGCCAATTCTTTAAATGAACTTGACGCTAATCCTCTTTTCAACACGCTTAAAATCTTTATCCATTGTTATGATCGTTAGATTTTCTTCTTCGGCAATGCTACACTGATAAGCGTCATCAAAGTCTAAATTATATACATTTTTAAGCTCTGATAACTTTACATATGATTCCTTTGATAAGGAAACCATGGCAATTTTCGGGAGAACATCCATGACGAAATCGTTAAATACTTTTTCTTGTTTGTGCCGGAAAAGAATCACACCAATAGAGTGTAATGAAAAGTCTGAAATGGCTATGAAGTTGATATTGCCAACCAAAGCTTTCTTGCAATCAGCAGATTTTTCTTGAGATAACATAATTTCCAAGAATATATTCGTGTCAAACAGGTACATTACCTCCACTCCATTGAGTGATGCTGCAAATCAACAGAATTGAAATCGTCTCTAAGATCAGCTAACCCACCTTCCCAAGTGAAATCGAATTGACTTTGTATTTTCTCTTTTTTTCTTTTGGTCATTAGAAAATCGATAAAATCCAAAACTTCCCTCTTCAAATCATCCGGCAAGACATTAAATTTTTGCTCTAATAGATCGGTATTCATATTGCCCTCCGGTATTTCATTGTAAACATTCATTATCATTTCGTCTCTGCCCCAGCCTGCAAACCTTTAATTCTCATAAACACCGCCAAAACCCGAAAGGTCATTCTTGGCACCTTCACGTGAGATTTTTTTGGCGGACACTTTTTCAAAATCTCAATTCTGCAGCTTCGCCAGCAGTTTTCGGGCTTCCGTTCCGGCGGCGCTTCTCGGATCTTCTTTGATAATTTTTATCAACGTTTCTTTTGCTTCTTTGGTCTTGTCCTCTTTTATGAGCAATTCGGCAAACCCCAAAAGAACCTGCGGGTCCCTGGGCCGATAAAGGACCGCTTCCCGGTAGTTCACCTCCGCTTCAACAAGATTACCTTTTGCTTCATAAACCTTTGCCAGATTGACGTAGGCAAAGGCATAGGAATGGGACAGCCGAATTGACATTTCATAATTTTGAATGGCCTTTTCATAGTCACCCATATTGAAATAGGCGAGTCCCAGGTTGTTGTAGGCGTAATGGGGCGTCTGGTATTTAATGTTTTCCGCCGCCTTTTTGAAACAGTCGACGGCCTTGGGCCAGTCTCCCATCAAAAGGTAAACCGTGCCCATGTTGTTGGTTGCTTCGGGGAAATCCGGTTTCAGTTCCAGGGCCTTGCGGAAATATTTGAGTGAAAGCCGGTAATCCCCCAGACTTCGAAACACCAGGGCGATCTGCTGGTAAATATCCGCATTGTCCGGATCCAGTTTCGAGGCTTCAAGCAGCTTTTGCAGCGCTCCCCGGAGATTCCCCTCGGAGGCCATGGCCTGCCCCAGGTCCGCCAGCGTCGTCGCTTTTTTCTTCTGCGCCGCATTGTCGGTACCGCAGGATATCATACAGGGCAGCAAAAAAAGAAACACAACGCACAACCGGGAAATTCCAAAACAGGTATTGTTCAACTTCAACTGCATGCACCTTGTCCTTGTTCCCGCTCGGCTACGCCCGCCCGTGATCATGATCCGGCTTCAACCACACTCTTGACCACTGTGGGGGTCAAAAAGATGAGCAGCTCGGTCTTGCTTTCCTGCGTTCGCTCGGCCTTAAAAAGATAACCGAGCAAGGGGATGTCCTTGAGCCACGGAATGCCTGAATCGCTACTGATCTCGCTTTTCTGGTAAATGCCCCCGATAACCACCGTGTCGCCCGTTTTCACAATCAGGTTGCTGGTGATCTTTTTTTCCGTTCGTCCGGGCGGGGAATCGGTGGTACCTTCTTCGGTCTGTTCGGTGGAGGCCGGAAGTTCCCGGTTGTCTGTCACCTCCACTTTCATGGTGACGTGCTGGTCATCGGCACTCACCGTGGGGGTCACCGTCAACGAGAGGAGCGCGGGAATTTCCTTGTAATCGATGGTATCCAGGGTGCGGATGGGGAAGTATCTGACGGTACCCCGGGCCACCTCTGCGGGTCCGTTGTTGACGGTCATGACTTTGGGTGCTGAGATAATTTTGGCTTTCCCATCATCCTGCGCCAAAGCCAGGGAAGCGTCGAGCGCCAGTGAGCCCAAGCCTCCGTCGGTGATCCAGCCGAATGCCAGGCCGATATTAGCGCCCCAGTTGGCGGGCGCATTGGTGGAAAAGGAACCGTCAAACCTTTCGGTTCCGTCGGAATTGTACCATTTTCGCTGCACGCCCGGTCGGCTACCATCGAGGGACTGCCATTGAATGCCCAGATCCCGGGCAAAATCGGTGGTGGCCTCTACGATCCTGGTTTCAATCATCACCTGTTTTTCCGGCACATCCAACTTTCGAACCAGTTCCTTGACCTTGTCCACCTTGGCCCGCACGCCGTTGGCGATAATCATGTTGGTACCCGTGTCGTATGAAAGGTACAGATCCAGGGTAGCGATTTTGACTTTCTTTCCCTCTTTTTCTTCCCCTTCCTCTTTTTCTTCGGATTCCGCACCCTCAATATCTAAAATGCCGGGAATTTTTGGAACCGCATTTGGGTCACCCACGAGCATCCTGAAAACATCGTCCACGGGCCGGTGGCGAACGATGATGAACTCCACCACTTTAGCTTCAAAAACCCCCTGAAGCCTTTTGGCGGCCATGAGGGCGCCTTTTCGTTTCTTTTCAGCAATCTCCATATCCACCAGCTTGCTGCGGGGCACCACCCAAAGCACTTCGTCTTCAATCTGGTAGGTCAATCCGTTGGGCTTGAGAACCATCTCAAGGGCCTGATCCCAGGCCACATTGTCCAGTCGCATGGAAATTTTGCCCTCCACATCACTGCCCCAAACAATGTTGAGGTTGGCCACTTCCGCCAACAGTTTCAGGATGTTTCGAATATCCGTGTCCACAAAATCAAAGCTCATCTTCTGGCCGGCATAACTTTTACTGCTGCTTTCAAAAAGCTCAGCCCTGGCTTCCGCCTTTTTGGAGGCTTTTGCCACATCTTGAGCGCTGGAACCGGCGCTTTGTCGTGTTTGAAGCGGTTGAACCGTTGCGGTTTTGGCAGATTGCCCTCTCGGCGTCTGTGCCACAGGCTGGTTTTGGGCTTGATAAAACCCGCCGGGCAATGGATCAAAATCCACCAGCAGCGAATTTCCCTCACGGCTCACATGGTAGGGCGCCAGGGTTCTCAGGGAAACCTTTAACAGCACGGTGTTGTCCCTGGGCGCGTAAAAAGCGCGGACTCCCTGGATAACACCGCCGGAGGGCTGCGTCTCCAGGGCCTTGAGCCCGCGGGTGGTGGCCGTAACATCCTTTAGATTGATGGTCAGCACGCTTCCTTCCAGGGTCATGTCACTTTCCACCGGCTGATCGGTCTCGATGCGCAGTCGTGTGCCGCTGCCGGGAAGGTCCAGAACGGCCAGTTCGCGAATTCGCGAACCTGCCGCGCCGGGTGCGGGTTCACCGAATTTTGGAGCCGTAAATTTTTCATTTCCCATGGGGGTCACGGCCAGAAGCACTTTGCCGCCTTCATAGGTGAGACGATAAGAGTAGTCCTCCGGCCTGACATAGACCACGATCCCGGTGTGATTCGGGCCCCGTTTCTGGACAAGCCATTTTTCCACCGGCCCTTCCGGCAGTTGAACGGTTTCAGGCAAATCGTCGGCCGGTGTCGCCACAAGGTCCAGACAGATGCGGGACGGATCCGATAAGGTGTAGGTCTTCCGATCGGTCCGGACGCCGGGCGCATGCATCACAAGCGTGGTTTTTTCGGGCGTCACGATGCTTTCAATGCTTGAAAGAACGCCCGCGCCACTTCCCGGGCCTTCCACCGGGGTTGTGGAAGAGGTCGAGCAGCCGAACGCCAGAATTCCCAGCAGGAAAAGCCACAGACCGAACCGACTTCGGAAAGTCCCGCTCCTATGCCAATGCATCAATTTCTCCTCCCCCCGTTGTTGAAGCCGTAAACCGGCTGACGGCGGGTTCCGTGCCGTAAATGCATGCGTTTCATCAATTGCTTCCATAAACCCTGAAGACCTCGGTGATTTTCTTGATGGACCGGATGGGCACATCCTTGGTTGCGTCGACATCGAGGCGGCGCACAAAGATTTCCGGTCTGTCCCGCCGGTACACATAGTTGACCACATAAATATTCAACCCCGGATAGATGGAGAATTTAAACCGGGTGACGTAATCCGATCGGGGCCGTTTTGACCCGTACTGGCTTTCCGCCATTGGAGAAAGGGTGGCGGTGGCCACATGGGTGCCCACGGCCATGACATTTTCATAATCATCCAGAGCCAGGTGAAGCTTCCATCCTTTTCCGGCATCCCGATCCGACATCCTTTTGCTGAGGCCCGGTTTGCCCCAGAGGTACTGGAACCTTAAACCGGTTTCGTCATCGCTGAAGGGAATGAAATAATAATCGCTCTCTTCGGGCAGAACATAGGGTTCGAATCGATAGGCATCACCCCCCTGTTCCTTAATCACCAAAGTGGCTTCCTGGACGATATAGCTGAGTTCCTTCAGTGTTTCCTCGTTTTTCACGCGGCTTTGAAGCACCTGCCCGGTGCGGTTGCGCAGGGATCCCATTTTGCTCTCTTTCCGCAGGTCATAAACCATTCCGTCGGAACGGATCTGCCAGGAAAGGCTCAGGTCGTCGCAAATGGGCTGCGAGAGAAAGATGACTTTTCCCAGATTTTGTTGTTTGGCTTCATCGATAATGCCTTGCGCCCCTTCCTGAAGTACCGTGCTGAAAAAGAGGGCCCCCGAAGGGGTGAGCGCGATCTTCCAGGGCAGGGGGTTTTCAAATTCGATGGGCTTGACCTGGTACCAACTGTCAAATGGGGGCGCAAGACCCCAGATGTTGACGTTGCATTGCGCCTCCCGGCTGTCAAAAACGGTGAAGGTTCCAAAGATATAGGCATCCGCCTTGAGCTGTTCCAGCACGTGGTCCCTGAGATCGCTGTTTTCCGAAAAAGCCTTGGGGGTGATCACAACGCCCCGTTGTTCAAAATTTCGCACCGTAAGGAGTTCAAACTGTGTGCCTTTGGCAAAAGCCAGTCGAACCCGGGTCGTCACATACCGGGATCCGGTGGTGATGTTGCCTTCCGGATCCGTAAAGTCAAAAACCGCCACCTTGACGACGGGCCGTTTATCCAGGTCGAAATAACGGGTGGCTACCTGACTGGTCAATTGAAATGAAAGCTGATCGATCCCTTCATTGAGGGCCGGCAAATCGTCTTCCTGGGCCCTTGCCGCCGGAACGCCCAGGCAGAAAATCAAGAGCAATGTCCATTGGATCATTTGCTTCATCCGCATTTTCCTCTGGGGATAATGACATTTTGAAGCCCGCATTCCGTTGCGGGCGATCCGCAATCCGCAATCTTTTTGACGTTTCATTCAAACACCTCGTCCGGCAGCTCGATCACCTTCGGCTTGTATTTGATATAGAGTTCTTTTTCCAGATAGGGTTCGTTGATGATGACCTTTTTCTGAACGCCCGATATTGTCGCAACACGGCCTCCCATGGTGCCGATGGCCGTGCCTTTTTTCAAAATGTAACCCATTCCCTTTTCGTCCCTCACCATGGCCCATGCCTTTCCGCGGTCTTGAATGATGGCCGTCAACGTCAATTGCGCCAGGCTCAATTTCTGAAGTTCGGTTCTGGGCTCCCGCATTCTCCGCAGTTTTTCAAGCGCGGCCGCTTTTTGTTTTGCCAGGTTTAGCGCTTCCAGTTTTCGCTGCTTTTCAAGATCCAGCAGTTTCTGTCTCTCCCGTTCGTCCAAGGCGGCTTGGTTTCTGCCCTCCATCACCAGATATGAGAGAAAAGGATCGGGAATATTTTTGATATCAACGGGCGGCGGAAGATTGCTTTTGGCGTTGTCGCCTTGCAGCGCTTTCGGGGGTTGCGCAGGTTTATAAATGGGCTCCGACACACTCGTGCCCATTACACCTTGTGGAAACAGGAAAAAAATCCCCAGTACGAGTGATAAAACCGCCGTCAACCCGGTTCTTCTATTTTCTTTTTTTCTTTTTGCTCTGCTGCTCTTTTTTGACATCTTCTTCACTTTTGAATCGATAGGTAATGGCCATGCATCGGGTCAAGAGCTGGGTGGATAGCGGCTTATCCGGTTTCATGCTGATGTTTAGAATGTTCACGATACGGTCCATCCGCCCTACCCGGTCAAAAAAATCGACGACATTGCGGTATTCGCCCCGAACCTCGATGGATACCGGGATTTCCATATAAAAAGCTCTGGATTTTTCCGGCTGCGGGCTGAACAAACGAAATTCCAGTTTGGCGTCCAGCCCCTGTTGTGAGATGCTTTTTAAAAGATCGGGAATTTCGCGTTTGTCGGGCAGGAGCTTGAGGGCTTCATGAAACTGTTTCCGCACCTCTGCGTGTCTTGCTCTAATTTTTTCGATGCTTTTGGCGCGAATTTTGGTGGTTTTCAACTGCTGCGCCAGCCGCTCCACGTTCTCTTCGGCCATGGTGATTTCTTCTGATTTGGGCGCGTAGTCCAGGGCATAAAACGCCCCGCCGAAAAGGAGGATGGTAGCCACTAAAATCATAATGCGGTGGGTCCGCTTGATCTTTCCGGCCTTTTCAAAGATACTTTCTCCCGCGGCCCGCCAGCTTATGGATCCCGTTTTTGCCATATGCGGTTACCGTCTCCCGCCTTTCTCTTTTTTCGGCTTGGTTTCGGGGCCGGGTTCCGGTTCTTTGTAGTCGGTTTTGCAGGTGAGAACGAAATTACTGGCTCTACGCTTGTATTCCGGGAAATATTTCAAGGAGGTGCGGTCCAGATCAACCGTTTCGATATGCGGAGCATTTTCGAGCCGTGTCATGAACCTGGCCACCGTATGGTTATCCATGGCGGTTCCCTGAAGGCTCAATCGACCGCTTGTTTCCACGACGCTGTCCAGCCACAACCGGTCAAAAGGGACGGCCTGAGCGATATCAACAAGGAGAAGCACCGGGCCCACCCGCTGCTTTTCAAGACTTTTGATGACTTTGAGCTTCTTGTCGAGATCCTTACTGTCCTTCTCGAGCTTGGCGATTTCTTGCGTCACTGCAGCATAGGATTTCAACTCTTTCCGCAGTACTTCTTCCCTGGTTTTCAATTGGGAGAGCTGTCCACCGAGGGACACATGAAGGTAACCCATTATGCAAAACAGGAAAAGAATGCACAAAAAGTAAATGCTGACCTGCCGTCTGACGTTTTCCCGTTTTCGCGCCGCTCGAAATGGCAGGAGATTGATTTTGATCATTTGTCGTCAATGCTCCTCAGAGCCAGGCCCATGGCAACGCAGGCCTGTGGCGCCATATGATTCAGATATGCTTCATCAAAAAGATCCCGGTTTGGAATCAGACTCGAAAAGGGATTCAGCTCCCGCACCGGCAAACCCGTATAGTTTTCCAGGTATTTCTGAAAACCCCTGATCCGGCAGGAACCGCCGCAAACGAAGATTTTTCCGATGGTTTTGTCCGGGTAGGTGGTCTCAACAAAGTCGAGGGCACGCTTGATTTCCTGGGCCCAGTCAGCCACCACGCCTGCCACACTGGCTGCCAGTCTTTTGTCCCACGGCTTGTCCTCAACCGCGCCCACCTTGATCTCCTCAGCCGTTTCAAAATCCACATCGAAATGGCCCATGATGAGATCCGTAATCTGTGAACCGCCGAAAGAAGAATCGCGCGAGAAAAGGGACGTCCCATCAGCCACGGTGTTAATACCCAGTTCCTCCGCTCCCACATTGACGATGGCATACCCCTCCGTCTCGACGCCGATGCTCACCTCAGCGGCATTTTGAAGGGCAAAGAAATCAACATCAAGCACTCCGGGGTTCAGACCGGCGGTCCTCAGCAGGCTCACATAAGCATCAATCACGTCCTTTTTGGCCGCCACGAGCATCACTTCAAGAGATTGATCACCTTTCGCCGCATTATCCTCGGAAGAGTCTCCTCTTTCTAAGATGTCAAAATCAAGATTGACATCGTTGATATCGAAAGGGATGTATTGTTCGGCCTGTTCGTGAATGGTGGCTTCGATTTTTTCTCTTTTTGAAACGGGGAGCGTGACTCTTTTGGCCATTACCGGGTAACCGGAAAGAGCAACCGCGACATTCTGATTTCTGATTTTCAGATTCGTGAAAAGTTTTTTGAGGGCGCCTGCAACCGCTTCCTTCTCTACAATGTCCCCTTCGCGAATAGCGTTCCGAGGCAGCCCAATCATTCCGAAGTTCTTAAGAAACCGGCCATTTTTGGTCTGCTGGATTTCAAGCACTTTGATGGCGTGGGACCCGATGTCCACACCCACCAACTGATTATTTTTCCCTAAAGCCATGGTCGCTCTGCCTGATCCAAATTTTCAATTGGATGTAAGGATACTTCTAATTATCCAATAAAAACCGGAATTTGTCAAGCTTTTATTATATTTTAATTTAAATTTTTGGTCGAAGCTGCATATGTTGCAAAAGCTAAAATGACATATCACCACATATTGTGGCCGTATCAATCACATGACACGACATCACTACAAACCTTAAACCGAAAGCAAAGACCCTGTTATAAAAAAGTCATGAACTTTTTGCCAACAAGAATTCACTTGTGGAAATGGAAATGCATAATTTAAAGTGAGAAACTCGTCATGGGCTTTTGATCCCGGCTGAATTCTGTGGAAAGTGTGAACCACGGTTTTTCGCAATAAAACCAGCTTCTGCCTTAAGAATTTCCATCGCTAAGTGCTTGACATTTATATTTTTGGGGAATAATAATTACAAATTATGGGCTTTGTCAATACAAAGATTCCTTTATTTAAATGTGCTGCCTCATGATCGACAGAAACTCAAAAAAGAATCATAACGGTTTTACCGTGATGGAAATCATTGTGGTGGTATTGCATTGGTATTTAAATCTTACCCAACACCCTGGAAACTAGGCGAGAGTCATGCCAGGTGCATAAAAAGACCTTTCACCATACCCCGAGTAAGATCACCCAAAAGATAAAAAAGCCACGAATATTTTAATATTGACTTATTCGTAGCCCATTTTATACAATGGGGCACATGAGACTCTTAATGGATGCCGATTGCCTGATCAAACTGACGAAAGCCGGGCTGAAAGAACTCGTAGCAGAAAATGCAACCATCTCTATTCCTGGAACGGTAAAACGAGAAGTTGTCGATGCCGGTAAAGTAAAGGGATGTGCAGATGCATTTGCGGTAGAGCAAAACCTCTCATTCGGAATCATTGACGTTATTGAATCTCCTTTGGATTATACAAAAGGGGATCATGCGTTGCTTGCATTTTTTGAAAAAGAAAAATACGATGCGGTGGCAACAGACGATGCAAAACTGACCCGCCGTCTAAGAGCCCACGGGATCCGCTTCATTTTGCCGGGGCTTATCGTCTATCAATTACAGAAAGAGAGTCGAATAACCTCGAATACGGCACATTGGGCATTGGACCAGTTGTCTGGATTTATCAGTGAAGATGAATTCAGCTTGACCCGATTGCTTCTGGAGAAAGGGAAATGAAAGTAAAATCAATGCGAATCCCGGAGGATATCGACAAGGCTATTGTTTATGTATCCCGGTCAGAGAAGATTGAAAACACCCACTCTTTGAGAAAACTGGCAAGAATGGGCTTTGAATCTTACATCTCTAAGGAGTACAAGGCCGGCAAGATCACACTGAGAGAGGCTTCTGATCTGTTGAAATTGACACTCTCTGAGACGGTAGACCTTCTATCAGACATGGGCGTAAAGGGAAACATTCACGCCGAAGATGTCTTGAACAGCCTGAAAACGTTTTCGTCCTGAATCCATGTGATGGTTCATATCAAGAACGAGAAAAACGCATAAAATCATGGATGTCCCCTTCTGCTCATCCTAGCCGTTGTTGCGATACACCCCAAGCCAAATGTCATTAACTTGCAGTGATAAAATTGTTATCGGCGTTTGATCCCGGCTGAATTCCGCGGCAAGTTTTGAACCTCGGATTTTCGCAACAAAACCCGCTTCCGCTTTAAGAATTTCCATCGCTAAGTGCTTGACATTTATATTTTTGGGGAATAATAATTACAAATTATGGGCTTTGTCAATACAAAGATTCCTTTATTTATAAATGTGCTGCCTCATGATCGACAGAAACTCAAAAAGAAATCATAACGGTTTTACCGTGATGGAAATTATTATGGTGGTAGTAATCATGGGAATTATGGGTGCCATCGCCATTCCCGCTTTCATGAAATTGCTACCCGGCATGCGACTGAACGGCGCGGCCCGTCAGGTGATGGGGGATTTGATGGATGCCCGCATGGAGGCGGTGAAACAGAACAATCAATATGTGGTACTTTTTGGAAGCCCATCAGCAAACCAGTACGAGATTGTGGATGATGATGACGCAAACGACGCAGCAAGCACGGGTGAGAAGATAGTAACCCGAGACATCCAGGCGAACTTTGAAAATGTAACTTTTAGTTCAACGGGAAATCCTATATTTACGTCTAAAGGGATTGCGAAAAGTCTTTCTGACACCGCTACCATTACGCTCTCTAACGGCGCTGGGGGATGCAAGGAAGTCAGGGTTTCCATCACCGGACGTGTAAAAATTGCTGAATGTGGGGACTCATCGTGAACGGCCATCCGGAAAAACAGCGATTGGGTTTGGGAACAAAAGGTTTTACGCTGATTGAATTGCTTGTGGCGATTGTGGTGCTCTCCGTCGGTCTGCTCGGTATGGCGACGCTCACTGGCTCGATCATCAAAGCAAACAAACTGAGCGATGACCTGACCACCGCCACAACATTGGCCGAGGACAAACTTGAAGACCTTCGTGCGGATGGGTACGCCAGCGCGGTCAGTGAGACAAAAGCTGCATGCGCCAGCCCGTTTTCCGAATACCAGAGGGAAGTAACCGTCAGCAATGACACCCCGGCCACGGACATGAAAGAAGTTACCGTTACGGTTTACTGGGGAGCGTCCGATGCGCACCAGGTGCAGATTAAGACGATTCTGGCCGAGCCATGAAATTGGCTTAATGAGATCCATATGCATATTTCATCAATTGATAATGAAAGAGGATTTACACTGGTTGAGCTGCTGGTGACACTGGCCATCCTCTTGATTGTCGTGGCCGCTCTCTCAAGTACATTTACTTTTCAGCAGAAGACCTACGATGCACAGCAGCAGGTATCGGAGATGATTCAAAATGGCAGGGCGGCCATGGACCTCATGACCGGTGAAATCATGATGAGCGGTTATGGAGTGGCTACCAAACACCTTCCGCTCTCCAACTGGATCACATGGGTCAGCGGCGTTACCTTTGGAAATGATCCCATCGTCATTGAGGATGGCGCCGGTGCATTGGGGAGTGATATCCTTCATGTTGCAGGCTGCCTCGATGGCCCGGTAACAACACTCGCAGCTGATGCACCTAAAGGCGCCACGTCTATTACAGTCGACTCAGCGGCCGACATTAACGCCAATGATGACAAGAGCAACATTTGCATCAATGGCCTTGAATCGGCGATTGTTACCGCGATTTCAGGAAATACCCTCACTATCGACACCGATCCGAGCGCCAGCGGCAATCAAGGCTTATCGAATAGTTTTACTCACGACGATGCTTCCGGCAATCATATCGTCGAAATCTGTGTGGTTAAAGTTATCAGCTACGAAATAGTACAGGATGACGACGGATCGTATACCCTAAAAAGAGATGAAAACCTGGATGCAGGGCGCCAGCCCATGGCCGAAAACATCGTCGACATGCAGATCACCCAGGTCCCTGCATCGGGAGACATCATGGGTGTGGAGATTAATCCTCTGACTTCCCGCACCGACAAGAAAGATCCTGGTTATGCACAGAATGGCGGGTATCGAACGTATGACCTTCGATCCATCATTACGCCGCCAAATTTGGGGTTTTGAAATTTTTGTGACACAGCGCTAACTAAAGTCGATTATCAAATGGGAGTTATGAAATGAAAACGCTGCCATATAAAAAAGATGAGCGAGGAATCGCCCTAGTCATTTCTCTCATGTTCGTGGCGCTTCTGGGCATGCTGGGAACAGCCGCAGTTGTCATTACCACAACCGACATCAAAATTGGTAACAACTATGAAGCCAGCGCCGAAGCCTTTTCAGACGCAGCAGCAGGGATTGAATATGGAAAGGCAATGATTGAAGCTGGATTAAAGGCCGATCCGCAGACTTTCACTTTGCCAACCGCTATAGGCGATCACACAAATCCGACAGACGCTAATTCCGCATCCCTTTCTTCTTTCTCTAATCCAAGTGGATACGGATTTGTTCTTGAAGATCCTGGCCTCACTTTAATATATGACAACCCCAATACGTACATGTACACTTCTACCGGCAACGGTCCTAATAACAGCACATCCACCATAACCGTAACAGCCAAGTTCAAACCAGTCATAGACTTTGCGGTGTTCGGTGATAAGCAAGTTGACGTTGGTAATACAGCGGGCATCTATAGTTATAGCAGTTCCAGTGGAACTGCTCCTAGCTCTGGCACAAGCACCCATGAAGGGGATGCAGGTTCGAATGAAGAAATGATACTACGAAATAGTTGTAACGTAGATGGCGATGTGGCGCTTGGTGATGATGGGGCTGGAACTGAAGGGATTTTGAGAGATTACGGGGGGACTGTTTATGGTGAAAAAGGCGAAGATATTAACCGTGTAGATCCCGATCCTCTGGGCGTTGTTGGTGGAGAATATGCAAGTAAATTCACGACTCTTCCCGGAAGCAATGATAATAGTTCTGCGATTGATCCGGATGGTTCAATCGGATCAGGTCCCACAATCGATGTTAAAGGCGGTGACACGCTTACATTGAAAGGGAAACCGGGAGGAGCGGAATACTATTTCACGGATGTATTAGTAAGAAACAACGGCATCTTATACATTGACACAACGACTGGCCCGGTTCATATTTACGTGACAGGGTCGTTCAGAGCTGATACCGGATCGCAGGTCATAAACACAATTGACAATTCTTGTACTGACCCTTCAGATCCAGCAGGAACTGCTCCTTCCTGTGGATGCTGTGATACAGCCTCTCCACCAAACTTTACTTGCACGATGGGCGCTCCGTCAGACTTTGCCATTTTCGCGAACTCGCAGAGCAGTACTGATGAGATAATTATCGGCAACAGCGTTGACTTCAGCGGTTTTATTTACGCTCCTTATATTGACATAGAAATGAAGAACAGCGCCGATATTTATGGTGCTCTTATTGGCCAACGAGTTGAAATAGTTAATAGCGTGGAAATTTATTTTGATACCGACATGAAAGATGATTATATAACCAAAGACTTGGTCCTCACTACTTGGCGGGATGTCAAGACACCTTAAATCTACTCAACTTCCTTCCACCAAGACGGCAACCTTCCTCCATTGACAGCTCGCACCTTTTTACGCATCTCAGCGAGTTCTTGCTCCAAAAGTGAAAGAGTTTTCCATTGTTTGTCGATTTCTTTCTTATCACCAGTCCGTTTTGCTTCCTTGAAAGCCAATTTAACGAACTCTTTTTGAGCGAGGATTTCTCTTTTTTTATCAACAACTTCTTCTCTATTTAGGCCATTCTTTGAATCATCTTCACCTGCTGCGGCTGTTTTATCTGTTTTCCGGTCCGTTTTTTGTTTGGTTGTATTGGAGTTTTTTTTCGCCGGACTTTCTTCTTCTTTTTTCGTAGCGTTCTCTTGGTCCGCTTTTTCGTTCAAAGGCCCGTGAGCGGTTTCATGTTTTTTGATTGCATCTGTTTCCGGGGAATTCGCTTTTTCATCATGGGACCGAATGATCTCCTGGGGTCGATCCTCAATTTCTTCAATACTGATGACGCGATCCTTTTTGATCCCGATAACTCCACCAAAGCGCTCAATTTTAAATTCGTCCCCCTCCTCCCGGTATCCGGAAGCGGTAATCTGAGAACCGTCTTTCAACTCGATCAGATAGGCGGCATTACCGCCGGACGGAGAAAAAAGAATAATTAGACCAATTATTCCCAGACTGATCTTTTTCATAACCACCTCGAATATGGGTTTTGGCTGAATTGTTGATACGCTGCTCGTGCTTGACTCTGGATCTCCTTTGGCAATGAGGAAAATGCTATGGCCGAAAATAACGGTTGGCCTTGATTTTGCTTAACAACCAAACAATTCTCCCAGTTTTCGAGGGAACGCCGGTTCCCGTATCATCTTTTTCAAAATCTGTGGGAGCCTGCCTGTTTCCTTCCTTTTTTTGTCTAATTCCTGCAAAACCAATTTGCTGTCAACCCGCGCAAAACGTTGTTCCAGCGTATTGCAACCATCAAGTATAATGTCGAGATACTCCTTGTTCTCAAGGTTTTTGACGAGGGGAGTGTCCGAGAGGATTGTTTTCAATGTCTTGTTCAAAGAAATTGTCCCTGTTTTTTTGCGGTATTTTCTTTTGAGATCCCTGAAAAAGCGCTCCAGAATATTGTTGGTTCGTTGGGGCTGGATAAGTTGTTCTCCAGTAGCGGTATGAACAGAGATGGGATCTGCGAAGAGCTTATCCCAATATGTATCTATCTGCTGAATCATCTTTTTGTATTCATCTCTCTTTGACAAGGTTTCTTCAGATTTTAATTTTTCCTGGAACGCTGCTACCTTTTCCTTGATCGTTTTCATATCCGTATCATCGCCATCATCATTGAGGCCATTTTTTCCTTCTGGAAGTGCGATGCGGAGCGCCTCTCGCAGTGCATTGAAGATCTCTGCTTTCTTATCGAGGGCTTTGGCTGATCTTTTTAGGGTTTGATCAGCCATGACTGGCTTGATCAATCTGAAAAGCTTGTGAAGAGGCTTATGCGTCTTTTCGTATTTGTGCGGGCTTTCCCAAATTGCCTCAACAAGGGTGTAAACCGTTTTCAATCTGTGATAGAAAGCGAGGTGAGGAAGATCGAAAGGAAAGCCATATCCATTCAGTTCCGCCGAAATATCAAAAACCCACTGAATCAAAGCAAATGCGGACGCGATCGACATTTCGGCACCGGTTCTGACATCCCCATGCTTTATGCCGGCATTTAGTTGCTCCATTACCTTGCGGTCTTGAACAGCAGTTCTTTCAAGACTCTTGGCCATCCGTCGAAGCGAACCACGGATCTTGTGCTTTTTGAGGCGATTCCTGATTTTTTTGTATTCATCTTCCATCAAGTCCTTGCCGATATCTCTTAAAAAATGAAAATGGCAGATAAAATCAGGTGTTCCCGGGAATACCGCTGCAATAGCCGAAAGGATTCCCTTTCCCATGTCGTGAACCAAGGCGATTGGGTCGCCGTATTGCCCTTTGATTTTTTCAAAGAACGGAATGAGCAACTCGCTTTGTTCCGAAGGGATTTTTATATTGTCCAGAACGACTTCGGCAATACCGTCCAGACCTGTAAACAGGTGTGGGCTATCGCCCTCGCATGTTCCATCAACGTGAAGGATATATCCGCCGCGCTGATCCATCGCGCTTCTTATTTTTTGGCGACTTTCGCGATGGGCCACGGCAAGGTAGGTGACAAACTTCTTGCCTAAAAAACTCACTTCTCTATCAGAAATCGAGATGTTTTTCCGAGCCAATTCACTCACAATGTCCTTTTCGCTGCGGCAGTGAACAAAGAGGGCATACCCCACATATACAATAACGTCATAGCCAAATGTACACCGGTGCGGTGCAAGGCTCTTCACTCTCGGCAAGTGTATACCTTACCGTCATCCTCCGATTGCATGATGGTTTCTTTGGCCCGGAATGCGCCGATATCCAGGGTCACGACTTTCTTTTCCCGCGTCTTTAACACTTTATTGTTCCCGAAACAGAAGGCCTCTTCTGAAAAGAAGTGTACTGTTGGCATTTCGAAAAACAGGTTGCCTGCACAGACACCTTCCACAACTTTTTCAATATGGTCCTTAAGGCAACGGATCACTTTGTATCCGGAATTTTTTTTAACAGACCATGATGGTTCAGAAAAGCCTCAATTACCTGAGGTTCAATCCGGATTCCCTGCTCTGCAACTCTTTCGAACAGTTCCTCGATGCTGCTATGAGGGTATTTGACAAGTTGAACAAGAATCATCACGCTTTCCGAATCTGTCGGAAATCTTACATGATGCGGTCTGGACAATCCCGATTTTTGCTCCTGATATTTTTCCTCGGAGAAGTATACAAAACGTCCTTGATGCTTTTCTCGTCGGATTCCCGGAGCATGCTGCAGCCGGGAAAAAACGGAACTGTTAGGGACAATTTCAACCAGTTGGGCAATCTGTCTGGCATTCAATCCCGTTTCAGATCTCTCGATAAGCTGAGAAATTGTCTGCATAAGGTTTCCGTATTGTGAAAAAAGGATCTCCCGGTATTTCCATATGCCGTGTTCATCAAATCGCGGAATTCCCGGAAGACTGTAATAACGCCCATTCATATTAAAGCTCGTGTAAGTCCGCCATTTTTTCAGTTGTCTTCTGGCGGTGGTCACGGAAGAATCGAGGAGATCCGCAATCTCTTCGATTGTGACCACTTTTCGTTTTTGAAATTCCTTGATGGCCTTTTCCGCATCCATATCCACCCCATGGCAAAGTATGTGCAATAAACAATCATTTTGCGCATACTTTGCCATGCCGGTAGGCGCAAGTCAACAATTTTTCCATAATATGGTTGGTATGTTATGTGAAAATCAGGTAAAACTGAGTGCATGGCAGATGCGCATACTTGATCAGAATCTGCGAGAAAAGCGTAACCATTCGAATAATATGGGGTATTCATTTAGCAACCGTTATTTTCGGCCATAGGGAAAATGCATTTCTAAATATTCTTGTAGTTCCCGATTTCACAACAAATCCGGATCAAGCTCTTTTGTTTGACCTTTTCGATCTTCTTCAATTGCTTCCGCCGCCAGCTTGGCGAGAGCATCCTGCGATTTGGAGAATGCTTTTTTCCAACGATCCTCATCTTCCAACTCCTCAAGGATAATCGTAGCTATCACATTCTTTTCAGCCTCAGGAAGCTTTCTTGCTTTTTGGACTGCACGATCAAATAGATCAGACATGCTATTTTACCTCCCATACTTGAACATTTCGTCGGCTTCAACCAAAACGGAGTTAAACCGCCCCTGAAAAGGTGTTCTTGCTGCCGCTGTTTGGAAACCGGCACATTAAATAGCGGCGCCATCTGCGATGTCTCTCAAAAAAACCCTGTGCATACGCAGAAAATGTCCAGTATCCCCACGTTACGCCACATACTTCACGGATTCCTCATATTGGGAAACGGCTGAACTTCTGGTGGGAGGCCTTCTAATAGTTCCGGCGGGATGCCCTCGACTAACTCAGGATCAGATTGGGGATCTTCTTTTGGATCTTTTTTTTCAGCATCCTCTGTGAGATGCAAATTTTCCTCTTTATTCGTCATGGCAGGTTCAAAAACCGTTCATATGGAATAATATCTGCAAGCATTTGGTCAAATCGATCAGAAATTTCATTTTCAACGAAAAACGTGGTAGCTTGGCGAACAAGCCCTTCAAATTTGTCGTTGTCTATAACCCCATCACGGCGCAATTTAACAATATATTTCACTGTATTGTTGAAAATTTCCTTTTGGTCGTGTTTTGCTAAAACAGACCATTGCATCTTCCCATGTTGTGCAACTGAAAAGACCTTTTTTTTACGCTTTACCGTGTTCATAGCTCCTCACACAAACATGTTTATGAATCTGAAAGACATATACATATTCCTACATGCATTTTGGGGAAGTCAAGGTTTTTTCTTGAATTGAGCTACCCAATTACTACTATCCGGCCTATCGCCGGATCAACCATCTCAGCGATAACCGGGACGGATCTGTTGCCTTAGCCAGCAGATTGGGCATGTTCGGATCCCGTGATCCGAATGAGGTCGAAGATGAAAATGAAAAATCTTTTAAATGCTCAGCAGATGGGTCGCGACGCGGTGGATAAGCTTGAAATGCCCATCATAGGTGACCACCACAGCCCCCTCGCGAATGGCAATCGCTGCAACCCAGATATCGTTTGTGGGGATCGGTGTCCCCGCAAGACGAAGCTCGGCCACCGTTTCAGAGTAATGCGAGGATGCGATTTCGTCCACATCAAGGATATGAACGACCGGGTTGTTCAGAAACGCCTGCAATTCCAGTTCATTTCGATCAAAATACTTTCCCGAACGAAATCCTGTCCTTAGTTCACCCAGCACAATGACGGGCATTCCAACCCATCGCGCTTTGGAAACGAGGTCTGAAGCTGTTTGGTTCCCTCTTTTAAACTGGCTGTAGGCGCAAGTATCCAAACAAATTTTCATTGTTTCCACAACTCGGGATCGATCGTCTCAAAAAAAGCGGTTTCCTTTTCAAATTCAAAAAATTCCTCCTCTGTCCATGTTCCGGCAAACTTTCCAAGCCCGTTATCAACCCCCTCCCGGTGCAATCCCAGCGCCTGCTTGAGCAAATCAAGAACCGTCTGGTTGACGGACTCGCCCCTGAGTCGACTCTCGGCAACAAGCGCTTTGTCCAGTTCAGGGGAAACCCTTCTGATGGTCAGTTGTTTCATTAATATCTCCTGTACCCATAAAAAACGCCTTCATAAAATGAATTCTATGCATGCAAAAATTTAATGTCAATCAGAATCCACGACCCCCAATTAATAAAAATTCATCATCAACCGCGCGCCGCATAAACAGCGGCGCATAGGCAAATGATTTTTCGGGCTTGGTTTTAACTTCGCCCACCATCATTTTTTAAATATCGAATATCGAACAAGGAATGTCGAATCATGAAGTTAAAACAGAGCATTACACTTCGACATTCGATGTTCCTTGTTCGATATTCTGCGGTTCTCTTTTAAAAGTGGGCCAAATTAGAACCAAGCCCGATTTTTCGCGTCATGCGGACCTGGGCCATAGACCCTCAAAAACGCATGTAGGATCAAGCAGTAATGTGAATTTCATCTGCCTTTTTGCGGTGAGATTTAAGATGCCATGGCGCATAAACCAAAAATCCCTTTACAAGGACGACCGTTAGAGGGTATATGTAACGATTGCATTTTCCGAACAAAATCACGAGCATTCACATTCGAAAGGGATTCTATTTCCATGGCACAAAGCAGTCAGATACAAAAGGAGGCATTATCAAAAGTGAGAAAATCCAAGAGTGGATTGAAAAAAAAGGGTGTATTTCGAGAGTATGCCGAAGCTGCGATCATTGCCATTCTCCTGGCACTTTTTATTCGAACCTTCGTGGTTCAGGCCTTTAAAATTCCTTCGGGATCCATGAAACCGACCCTGCTGGTGGGTGATCATATCCTGGTTAACAAATTCCTGTACGGCATCAAGATTCCCTTCACCAATAAAACCCTGATCCCCATCAGCGAGCCCAAACGGGGAGACGTGATTGTCTTTATTTATCCGGTGGATCCGGAAAAAGATTTCATCAAACGCGTCATCGGTCTTCCGGGGGACACGGTGAGGGTTTCCGGCGAAAAAGTTTTTATTAACGGCAAACTGTACCACGATGAGCACGGATTCTATTCCAAAATCGGAAGTGCCGCGGCCGAGATGGGAAAAGCCGGTCATTTCGGGCCGGTTACGGTGCCGAAAGGCCACCTTTTTGTCATGGGCGACAACCGGAACCACAGCTATGACAGCCGATTCTGGGGATTTGTGCCGCTCTCCTCGGTGAAAGGCAAAGCCTTTATCATCTACTGGTCCTGGCCCCATTGGAACCGTTTTCTGCATCTGGTGGAGTAAATTGTTGACAGAACATCAATCCACCCGTAAATTAAAAGATTTTCAAAATCGATTTAACTGCCTGCGGAATTAAAATTTCCCGTATGCCCGAAACTGTAAAATTTATTTTCCCGTAACGAAAGGAAACCTTAGTCATGAGTGCAACGACCAAAACCATCGAAGGAAACGAAGCCGCGGCCCACGTGGCCTATGCCCTGAGTGACGTGGCGGCCATCTACCCCATCACCCCGTCCAGCAGCATGGGGGAATATTGCGACGAATGGGCCGCCCATGGCCGCAAGAACATCTTCAGCCAGGTCCTGAACGTCACCGAAATGCAGTCGGAAGCCGGCGCCGCAGGCGCCGTTCACGGCGCCCTCTCGGCAGGGGCCCTATCCACCACCTTTACGGCCAGCCAGGGACTTCTGCTGATGATTCCCAACATGTACAAAATCTCCGGCGAATTGATGCCGGTGGTTTTCCACGTCTCGGCCCGCTCGGTGGCGACCCATGCATTATCCATCTTCGGCGACCACTCGGATATCAACGCGGTCAGACAAACCGGTTTTTCCATGCTGGCTTCCGCTTCCGTGCAGGAAGTCATGGACCTGGCTTTGGTGGCACACCTTGCCAGCATTCGCGCGGGCCTTCCCTTCATCCATTTTTTCGACGGGTTCAGGACCAGCATGGAAATTCAGAAGATCGAACTCATCGATTATGAAGACATGGCCAAACTGGTGGACTACGAAGCCATCGAAGAGTTCAGAAGCCGGGCCATGAACCCGGAATACCCCCAACTGAGAGGGACCGCACAAAATCCCGATATCTTCTTCCAGAACAGGGAAGCGTCCAACCCCTTTTTCGCTCCCGTGGCGGATATCGTTCAGGAAGAAATGGATAAGGTGGGCGCACTCACGGGCCGTAAATACAACCTCTTTGACTATGTGGGCGACCCGGAAGCAGAGCGCGTTGTGGTATCCATGGCCTCCAGCTGTGATACCATCGAAGAAACCGTCAACTATTTAAATAGCCTGGGTGAACGGGTGGGCCTCGTCAAAGTGAGACTCTATACCCCCTTTTCAAGGGAACATTTTCTAAGGGCGCTTCCGGCAACGGCCACCCGCATCGCCGTTCTCGACCGAACCAAGTCCCCCGGCGCCCTGGGCGAACCCCTGTACCAGGATGTGTGCACCGTCTTTCAGGAACGGAAAGAAACCCCCGTTATCGTGGGCGGGCGTTACGGTCTTGGCAGCAAGGATTTTACACCCAACATGGTGACGGCGGTTTTTGACAACCTGCGCGGACGGGTGCCGAAAAATCATTTTACCGTTGGCATCGTGGATGATGTAAGCCATACTTCCCTCCCTCGCCTCCGTCAAATCGATTCCGCCCCCGAAGGCACCGTCCGGTGTAAATTTTGGGGACTTGGCGCCGATGGAACCGTGGGGGCCAACAAAAATTCCATCAAAATTATCGGTGAAAATACCGATATGTACGCTCAAGCTTATTTTGCCTATGACGCCAAGAAATCCGGCGGTATTACCATTAGCCATTTGCGGTTTGCTCCCCATAAAATCCAGGCGCCGTACCTGCTTACCAAGTCGGACTTTATTGCCTGTCACAATCCGTCGTTTGTGGAAGAATACGACATCCTGGACGGCATCCGGAAAGGTGGCGCTTTTCTGCTCAATTCCCCGTGGACATTGAAGGAGATGGAAACGCGCATCCCCGATCATATGAAACGCACCATCGCCCAGAAAGAGTTGGAATTCTACAATATTGATGCAGTCAAGATTGGCGCAGAGCTGGGCCTGGGGACGCGCATCAACATGATTATGCAGGCGGCCTTTTTTAAAATTGCCAACGTGATTCCCCCCGAAGAAGCCTTTGACTACGTGAAAACTGCCATCAAGAAAACCTACGGAAAAAAAGGCGACAAAATCGTTCAGATGAACATCGACGCGGTGGATCAGGCCGTGGACGCCCTCAAAAAAATCAAAATCCCCAAATCCTGGGCAACGGCAGGCCATGATGCCTATATGGAAAAGGACGAACCGGAATTTGTCACCGACGTCATGCGGCCCATGCTGAGGCAGCAGGGAGATCAGCTGCCGGTGAGCGCTCTTCCGCCGGACGGCATCTTCCCCACCGCCACCACACGGTATGAAAAACGGGGCATCGCCATCAACGTGCCCGAATGGCAGCCCGATAACTGCATTCAGTGTAACCAATGTGCTTTTGTCTGTCCTCACGCAGTGATTCGACCGGTGCTGGCTGCCAAGGAAGACCTGGAAGAGGCACCCAAGGATTTTGTCACCATAGACGCCAAGGGCAAGGAATTAACAGATCTGCAATTTCGCATTCAGATCAGCCCGCTTGACTGCACCGGCTGCGGCAGCTGCGCCAACACGTGTCCGGCCAAGGAAAAAGCCCTTTTAATGAAACCCTTAGGAACCCAAAAAGAAACCCAGATCAAAAATCATCTCTTTTCAATGGAACTGCCCCTTTTGGACGACCTCATGCCGGGGACCAGCGTCAAAGGGAGCCAGTTCAGGCAGCCGCTCTTTGAATTCTCGGGGGCCTGTCCCGGATGCGGTGAGACACCCTACGTGAAACTGGTCACACAGCTCTTCGGAGACCGCATGATGATCGCCAACGCCACCGGATGCTCGTCCATATACGGCGGTTCCGCCCCTGTCTGCCCCTACACGGTCAATGACGAGGGGCATGGACCCGCATGGGCCAACTCCCTTTTTGAGGACAACGCGGAATACGGCCTCGGCATGGAACTGGCGGTAACCCACCGCCGAAGCAAACTGGAAGACCTGGTGCGTGAAACCCTTGAAGCGAACATTCCCGAATCCCTGAAAGAAGCGCTGGGCAACTGGCTGGAAAACATGAATGACGGTCCCAAATCCCGGGAAACCGGCCGAAAGGTTCGGGATCTGCTGGAAGTGGAACTGTTATCCGGTGCAGAGGAAAACAATCGGCTTTTCATGGATATCCTGGACCGGAGCGACTATCTCACCAAAAAATCCATCTGGATATTCGGTGGCGACGGATGGGCCTACGATATCGGCTACGGCGGACTGGACCACGTGATCGCCTCCCGCCACGATGTGAACATCCTGGTCCTGGATACGGAAGTCTACTCCAATACCGGCGGGCAGTCCTCCAAGGCCACCCCCACCGGTGCCGTTGCCAAGTTTGCCGCCAGCGGCAAGCCGGTCAAGAAAAAGGACCTGGGTCACATGGCTATGAGTTACGGTTACGTATACGTGGCCTCGGTGGCCATGGGCGCCAACAAAAACCAGCTGTTGAAAGCCCTCTGGGAAGCGGAGACCTATGACGGCCCGTCCCTGGTCATTGCGTATTCCCCCTGCATCAACCACGGCATCAACATGGGATTGAGCCAGATGGAAGAACAAAAGGCGGTGGATGCCGGCTACTGGCTCCTTTACCGCTATGACCCGAGACGAAAAGAAGAGGGGAAAAACCCGCTGGTGCTGGATAGCAAGGAACCAAAAGGGGATTTCAAGGACTTTCTCATGGGAGAAGTGCGCTACTCAAGCCTCACCAGAACATTTCCCGAAAATGCCGACGCTCTCTTTGCCAAAGCGGAGCAGGATGTAAAAGAGCGATATGAGCAGTACAAGAAAATGGCGGCGGAATAGCATTCATTCCCAGGCAATACGATTAAGGTAACAACCGGATTTTCTTGCCCGTTTTTTACCTATCAACTAAAAAAGGCCTCATTTTTGAGGCCTTTTTTAAGGGTGACACGATGGAAACTAAACGGAAATATCCAATTTTTTCAGTAACCGGGCGTCTCTCAATCGTTCAAGTTCTTTTTCAGCGGTCAGATCGTAATGAATGGGCGTAATGGTAATTTTGTTTTGTCTTAGCGCCACGGAATCGTTTTCCGGATTACCGTTCTCGATGAACCTTTCTCCGGCCAACCAGTAGTAAACATTTCCCCTGGGGTCGCAACGTTTTTCAAAACGCTCCTCAAACCAACTGGTCCCCTGCCTTGCCAAACAAACCCCTTTGATCTTTTCGGGAGCTACGGGGGGGATGTTCACATTCAGGGCGGTGCCGCTGTCAAGTGCGCCCTTCGAAAGCAAACGGATAACCTTTCCACTGAAACCGGCGGCAAAGGTAAAATCTTGATTTTCCTGGATTCCCATGGATATGGCAGCCGAAGGGATACCCAGGAAGGCCCCTTCGGTGGCGGCCGAAACCGTTCCTGAATAGAGGATATTGATCCCCACGTTGTTTCCCAGATTGATGCCTGAAAGGATCATGTCCGGTGATGGGTCGAGGATTTCCTGAACCGCGATTTTAACACAGTCCGCCGGTGTGCCGCTTACGGCATATCCAAAAAAAGTACCGTTTTTGCGGACCTTTTTGACACGAATGGGATCGACAAGGGTGATGGCGTGTCCCACGGCGCTCATCTCCGCCTCGGGCGCCACGATGTGTAACTCATGTCGGCCTTTGAGTGCTTCAAACAAGGCGAAGAGCCCCGGCGCATGAATGCCGTCATCATTGGTGAGAAGTATTTTCATCGTGATGGTTCCCCAAGATGCGCGATTAAACAAGTATTCACATCGAATATATTAAAAAGACCTCGTTGAATCACATAGATGCATGTTGATTCCAACAAAAAAATGAACCAATGAGGTGGATTGAAAGGATAAAACAAACGGCATTACCTTTCAAGCTGAAACAACTTTGAAGTTATTCGTTTGCAATACTACGCAGGCGTAGTACACTTATGAGTATGATTCAATCATGGGGCAACAGCCGATCCCGCCGGTCCGTGACGGAAACGCCCATGACGTTGAGATCACGGATTATCATAAGGGGTAAACACATGAAACCGATTCACCCAGGAAGGATTTTAAAACGCGAACTCGGCGCGCGGAATTTGTCTGCTAACAAGCTGGCACTGGCCATTCGTGTGCCATCGGGCCGTATTACACAGATTTTGAATGGCAAACGCGGCATCTCGGCTGAAACAGCCTTGCGTCTTTCACGATATTTCGGCAACAGCGCTCGATTCTGGATGAATCTGCAGTCCCGCTACGAGCTTGACCTTGCTGAACAAAACATCGGCGCAAAGATTAAATCGGAAATCGATGTGTCGTCCGTCATGCATTCATAGCCCGAGATCGGGTGTAAAAATGGAATGGTGCGACATCCCTTGCGCTACCACCCCCGCAACCCTTGCCATACAAGAAAGTAGGACCAATTTTAGATTCTTACTCGTCCAATGTGAGAGAACATCTCTCAGATTTATAATCGCTTATAAGTGTTTAGGGAGTTGCTAACTTTGAGCAATTTTGATATTTTTTTATTTTAACGCACTTTTCAGAGAAAAGCGAATTTCATGGATTGTTTGAACACGGCATTTTAGAAAAGGGGTGGAATTCATCCCTGAACCAGAACCATGTCCACGCGAATAAACTCAAAAAGTCTCATTCATAAGGGAAGGGTTTTTCAACTGTTACGAGAAAACGTCACCCTGGAAAACGGCGTTGCTACCGAAATCGATGTCATTCGGCATCCGGGCGCCGCCGCCATCGTTTCTTTTTCGGATCCGAGCACCCTGTTGATGATCAGGCAGTACCGCCATGCGGCCGGCGGGTTCATTTGGGAGGTTCCGGCGGGCACCCTGGATGCGGGTGAATCGCCGCTGGCATGCGCCAAACGGGAGTTGATCGAAGAAACGGGCTTTTCCGCGGAAAACTGGATCACGCTGGGCGAAATAACGCCCCTGCCAGCTTACTCCGACGAGCGAATCCATATTTTCGGGGCAACAAATTTGACCCCCGGGAAGCAACATCTTGACCGGGATGAAATTCTGGACGTCCATGAAGTCCCTCTTGACGATGCGCTTGACATGATTCGGGATAACCGAATCCAGGATGCAAAAACCATTTCGGCGTTGTTCCTGGCCAACCTTCACATGAGAGGCTAGAGACACCATTGGATTCGGTTCGAGAACTGCTGATCCGTCAGCCCATAACGGTTTCCGCACCCTGTCGTGTGGATGCCGGCGGCACATGGGATATCAAGTCACTGGCCCTTCCCCTTGAGCGAAAGACCCCTGTAACCGTCAACATGGCATTGACGCTCAGAACCACCGTAACCCTTGCTCCCTGGGAAGACGGGCAGGTCAGTATCTCTTCGAAGGGCTTTACCCACACCGAAACAGCGCCTTGGAACCGATTGCCCTTTGATTCGCCGTTCGGACTTTTTTTCGCTGCGGTAAGCTACTTTGGTTTTCATGGGCTGGAAATCAAGATTGACTCCCGGTCCCCGGTCAAATCCGCCCTTGGCGGCTCCAGCACCGCGCTTGTTGCACTTCTGGGCGCCCTTGGGGAACTGAGCGCAATCCGCGCTGAAAAAAGGCTTCGAAGAAAAGAAATCCTTCATCTGGCCTACCATCTGGAAGACGGCATCAACGGTGGCAATTGCGGCATTCAGGATCAGGCAGCGGCCGTCTACGGCGGTGTTCACCTTTGGAAATGGCATTTCGGTCGCGCCCATGAACCGCTGACCCGAATTCCCCTTTTGGATGCGGCGGATCAACAGGCCCTTTCCAAACATATCCTCGTGGCTTACAGCGGCAAAAGCCACGTGGCGGCGCACACCAACCGGAAATGGGTGAACGATTTTCTCTCCGGCAAGACACGATCCGGCTGGATCAAAGCCAATGCGTCGGTTCGCGCTTTTGCGGAAGCCATTCGCTTGAAAGATTGGCGCCGGGCGGCTTTCTTTCTAAGAGAGGAGATGACCTTAAGAAGAGAAATGACGCCGGAGGCCCTGGACCCTGTAACGGAAAAGATGGTGACAGCGGCGGAAAACGCAGGTTGCGGCGGCCGGTTTGCAGGCGCCGGCGCGGGCGGATCGGTGTGGGCGCTCGGGGAAATAGCAAACATCCATTTTTTGAAGCGAAAATGGCAGGAAATGCTGACGTCCATCAAAGACGCTCAAATACTTGACACCGGTGTCGACGCGACAGGGATACGCCGGGAGGGGGTTGGTTCTAATCTGGCCCACTCTTAAAAGAGAACCGCAGAATATCGAACAAGGAATAACGAATGTCGAAGTGTAATCCCCTGTTTTAACTTCATGATTCAACATTCCTTGTTCGATATTCGATATTCAAAAAATAGTGGTGGGCGAAGTTAGAACCAAGCCCGCCGGGAGTAGGTTGTCCGGGGTTATCAATTAACGGTTTGTCGATAGACCATTCCGAAGGATCCGGTTTCAAACAACCCTTTCAGTTCAGCCAGAAGCGTGTTTGTGGCCTGCTCAACCATGAGGATGTCCAGTTCTGAGACCAGGTCCATATCCAGGCTACTGATTTCTTCTTCCAAATCTTCAAACTGCATCAAAAACGCTTCATCATTCAAAGTTTCGCTGATGGCGCTGTGTACGTCGATAATGGTGCCGACACAATGCTGCACCCTGATTCGATATTGTTCCGTGGTATTCATCTTTCCGTAACTATCCTTTGCCGAGAGCATTTTGGATTTCCGTAAAGCCTCCGTAAAAGTTTTCATGATTCCAAAAAGCTGCTTTCAAAATACCGGCAATCTCATTTGCATCGCCGGGGTTCACCACCAGATCCGCACTCAGCCCGAATGCCGCCATGCGATCCATGGTGGAAAATTCTCTACCCAAAAGAACGAGAAAAATTTTTCTGCGGGTGTGCATGGGGATGCGATTCAGGTAGTGTAAAATGGGACTCTGCTCCCAACCGACCTGTTCAAAATGCTCCGACAGAATCATCAGATCAAAGTGATGAAACCGCATTTTGTTAATGGCCTCTCCAGCGTCTTTTACCACAACGGTTCTAAAAAGCAATCCCTCTGCAGCCTCTTCAATTCCGCCATCTGCATCTGCATGGCCCAGCATCAACAAGCAGAGCTTTGTCCCCTCCCCATAAAAATCGAGGGAAAAGGGTTCCGCGTCCCGATATTCAGAATCCTCATGGGAGATCGCTCTATCCGTATCAGACGTCTCCCGGGTGGGGGACGGCTCAACCTCAGGACGGGGCCTTCCAACGGAAATTTTACCGCCGCATTTTGGACAACCGGCCGTCACGCGACCCGTCTCCGGGATCTTTTCATCCGGAATTTTGAGTCTGGCCAGGCAGTTAGAGCAAACAACTTCCATTCTTTTTCTCCTTACCCGCTAGAGCTTACCTTTTTTCCCATATCCAGTGTCCACCGTCAAGTTCTCAATGGTGGTGGTCTTTTCACCCCTGGCCGATTTTATGGAATCAATGCCGCGGCTTACAATAGCTTTTCTGGATGCATAACTCATGGCGGTTTCTTCCGTAATCAGGCCTTCCTTGTAAAGTCCCATGATTGATTGATCGAAGCTCATCATATGGAACGCATTGCCGGTTTGAATCATTTCGTAAAATGTTTTTCCTTCGCTTTCACCGTTCAAAATGGCCTCCTTGACCCGCAGGTTGGCGGACATGATTTCAAAGGCGGCGATGCGGCCGCCCCCTACTTTGGGGAGAAGCCGCTGGCTGGCAACCCAGCGAACCGTATCCGCCAGTCGCACTCGAACCAGGTTTTCATCTTCCTGATCAAACAGACCGATAAAACGGTTGATGGTCTGGCCCGCATCCACCGTATGCAGTGTGCTGAACACGAGGTGGCCGGTTTCGGCGGCTGTCAACGCGATTTCCGCGGTCTCCCTGTCCCGTATCTCCCCCACCAGGATAACCTTGGGCGCCTGCCGCAATGCAGCTCTCAGACCGGAAGCAAAGCTGTCGAAATCAACACCCAATTCACGGTGGTTGAAAGTCGACCGCTTCTGAGAGTGCAAATATTCCACGGGATCTTCCAGCGTCACCACATGAACGGATTTTTCCTCATTGATTTGATCCAGAACAGCCGCCAGCGAGGTACTTTTACCGGAGCCCGTGGCGCCGGTTACCAGAACGATGCCGTTTCTTTCTTCGGCCATTTTGTAAAACGCGTTCGGCAGCCCCATCTCCTTGATCGTCGGCACCCGCGTGGACAACTGTCGCATGACGACGGAATAGCATCCCCTCTGAGAAAAAATGTTCACCCTGAAACGGGCCTTTCCCGCCAATTGATAGGAAATGTCACAGGATCCCTGGGAAAGCAGGTTCTTGAGCAACCGACGATCCCCTTTGATGAGATTAAGCGCGATGGACTCGGTTTGAAACGGCGTCAATTTCTTCGGAAGCGGCCCGCCCAGGACCGGTTTCAGCTGCCCCGAAGCTTCCACCTGGCAGGGTTTGTCCACGGTAAAATTAAGGTCCGATACATTGTCATAAGCCTTCAGCATCGAGGTCAATATATAGTCAAGCTCTTGCTGTTTCATGGTAAAATCTCCTCAGTCTTCGAGGTCCCGAAGCCCGAATTTTCAAGTCTTGAAAACACCCTTACACTTCCGTAAAATCCTGGGGCGGATTTTTCAGATAAGGAAGAAATTTCGCCTTGTCATTGGACTTGCTGTAGGCATCGTCACCGCTGATTCTCCCTTTTTTAAGATGTTCCATAATGGCATCATCCAGGGTCTGCATGCCGTATTTTTTTCCGGTCTGCATCATGGATGGAATCTGAAATGTTTTTCCCTCACGAATCAGGTTCCTCACCGCCGGATTGGCAATCATGATTTCCAGCGCCGCCACGCGGGCTTTCTTGTCGATCCGCTTGAAAAGATTCTGAGCGACGACAGCCCTGAGCCCGTCTGAAAGCGTGTTGCGGATCTGCTCCTGCTCATTGGTGGGAAACACCTCAATCACCCGGTCTACAGTCTTGGCGGCGCTGGTGGTATGAAGGGTTCCGAAAACCAGATGCCCCGTGGCCGAGGCTTCAATGGCCAGCGATATGGTTTCCAAATCCCGCATTTCCCCCACCAGGATAATGTCCGGGTCTTCCCTCAGCGCCCCCCTCAAAGCCGCAGCAAAGGACCGGGTGTGGAGCCCCACCTCTCTGTGATTGATGATGGCCTTCCGGCTTTTGTGGACAAACTCAATGGGATCTTCAATGGTCAGAATATGGTCTTTTCGGGTTTTGTTGGCCTCATCCACGATGGCGGCCAGGGTGGTTGATTTTCCACTCCCGGTGGGACCGGTAACCAGTACAAGGCCCCTGGGCAAAGAGGCAAGGCGTCTTATGACAGGTGGCAAACCCAATTGCTCACAGGTGAGAATTTCTGAGGGAATCTCCCTGAAAACCGCTCCCACACCATTTTTTTGTTGGAAAAAATTGGCGCGATAACGGGCCAGTTCGGGAATTTCATAGGCAAAATCCACGTCTCCCGTTTCTTCAAAAACCTTTACTTTCTCTTCCGGCGCAATTTCATAAAGCATTGCTTTCAAGCCATCATTATCGAGAATCTTGTATTTGACCCGCTCAAGATCGCCCTGTATTCTCAAGATGGGCTGTTGCCCCGACATCAGGTGAAGGTCCGATGCCCCTTGATCATTCATCAACCTGAAAAATGCGTCAATTTGCGCCATATTGTTCTTCCTACCTTAATAGTTGCTTTAAGACCACTTGGCAAATTTTTAGGAATCATTATACAGAGACGTTCGTCATGTCAACCTTAAAAACCGTCCATCATGGCTTTGTAACTGCTTTAAAAAAATGCTGAATCACGGCTGTATGAATACTTTTTACGCACCTCTCACCCCTTGCTTTTAAGGAATTGTGTTGACAAGCCGTTGCGCCTTTGATAAGCCATTTTCATTATGATCGTAAAAGGATATGCCTATCTATGAAGCCAATGGGTCTTTTGGTTATCCCCGAAAGGCCCTTTTTTGTTTAGCACGCTATTCAGATGTCCGACCTCAAACGTTTTGCAGGAAAAATGGCATGTCGCCGCTATTTTATAATATAAAATGAAAGTCCGGCAAAGGAGGAATCAAGATGGCCGATAAAAAAATAACGATTGGTGACTTACAAAAAAAAATGCAGGCAGGCCAAAAAATCTCCATGATGACCGCCTATGATTACCCGACCGCGAGCCTGGTGGATCAGGCTGAAATTGACACGATTCTGGTTGGAGATTCTCTTGGCATGGTGGTCCTGGGCTACGATTCCACCGTTCCCGTAACCATGGATGAAATGATTCACCACTGCAAAGCCGTTTGCAGAGGCGCAAAACGGGCTTTTGTAATCGGTGACATGCCCTTTATGTCTTATCAGGTAAGTATCGAAAAAGCCGTGGAAAACGCCGGCCGGTTCATCAAGGAAGCAGGATGCGAGTGTGTTAAGCTGGAAGGCGGAACGGAAATGGTCCCGGTGGTTGAAGCCATTACCGCAGCGGGAATCCCTGTCTGTGCACACATTGGCTTAACGCCCCAGACCGCAACAAAATTGAGCGGCTTCAAAGTTCAGGGAAAAGATGCCGAAGGCGCCAAGAAACTGGTTCAGTCGGCCAAGGACCTGGAAGCGGCAGGCGCTTTCATGATCGTTCTGGAATGTATCCCCGATCTGGTGGCAAAAAAGATAACGGATGAACTTGAGATTCCAACCATCGGTATCGGCGCCGGCAAATATTGTGACGGTCAAGTGCTGGTCTACCACGACCTGGTCGGGCTCTTTGAACGGTTCACACCCAAAATGGTTAAACAGTATGTCAATCTGGCGCCGCAGATCCGCGAAGCGCTGATCCAATACCGGCAGGAAGTTGAGGGGGGAACGTTTCCGGGCCCGGAGCACAGTTTTTCCATGAAAGAGGAGGAAGCGGAAAAAATTTAGCATTGCGAAATGCGGTGTTCGAAATCGGGATGTCGAAAAACCGTTTTCGGACCGGATTCTTTGGCTGTTTGCAGCCAATAGGTTGGGAGCCCTATCATGAATTTCTTAATTGTGGGACCGGGGGCAATGGGGTGCCTTTTCGCCGGGCACCTTAAAAAAGCCGGGCATCAGGTGATTGTTCTCGATCATAAAGCAGACCGGGCAAGTAACATCAACCGTAACGGCATCATCCTTGAAGGGGTGGGAGGAGACTTCAAAGCGCATGTTAGTGCCGTGACGGAAAAACCGATACAGAAAATCCATGTGGCGCTGATCTGCGTCAAAGCCTACCAGACGGAGAAAGTCGCCAAAACCCTTTCCGACTGGCTGGATCCCGATGTTGCGGTGCTCACCCTCCAAAACGGCCTCGGCAACCTTGAAACCCTCAAAAAGAGACTGGGCGACCGGCAGGTCCTGGGAGGCGTCACCGCGGAAGGCGCAACACTTCTCGGTCCCGGCCATGTGCGGCATGCCGGTCGGGGCCCCACCATTGTCGGACCCGCGGGAACCGAAGGAGGACCGGCGGCTGATATTGTTTCCGCCTTTTCCGATGCCGGCTTTGACATCAGCGCCGTTGACGCGGTGGAAAACCTGATCTGGGGCAAACTGATCATCAATGTGGGCATCAACGCCCTGGCTGCCATTACGAAGGTCAAAAACGGCCGTCTGCCGGAAATTGCGGGAACACGCCAGGTAATGAAGAAGGCCATTGATGAAGCCGTTCGTGTCGCCGATCTTAAAGGCATCCGGCTGCCGTTTCCCGATCCCATGAAAAGAGTCCTGGAAGTATGCCGGGGTACTGCCGACAACATCGCTTCCATGCTGCAGGATGTCATGGCTGAACGGGCTACTGAAATTCAGTTTATCAACGGGGCCATTGTGACTGAAGGAGAAAGCCTGGGCATTCCGACACCCGTTAATTTCACGCTGAGCTGCCTGGTGGCTGCGCTTCAGGATTCCTACCGGGAGACCGTGACAAGATCATAGCGGCTTTTTTTTAGTTGGGGGAAACCAATAAAACCTGGTTCGGTTTGATGGGTTGATCCACTGAAATCCGGTTCAATTTACACAGGATATCCACCGTAAGGCCGTATTTGGTAGCAATGGCGGAAAGGCTGTCGCCGGAAACAACGGTGTGATATTGCTTCCGGGATCCGGACAGGGCGGTTTTCTTTTCAAGGATTTCGGAACCCATGCGCTCTTCAAGGTGAGCGATTTTCTCTTCCAGTGCCTTTAACCGCCCCTCAATTCGCGTGAAGCTGACGTCCAAATCCGCCACGGCGCCCCGTGGCGGGTTCTCCCTATCAAAGGCCATGGCCAATACGACAACCAGAACAATGGCGCCCAGTGCAACGGCCAGCGCCCATTTCTTGTTTTGCCTGCGTTTTGAACGACCCGCGCGCCCGAGCCTTTCGTTCCTTGGAATGTATTCCAGATCGTCTACCATTCCTGACATGAAATCCGGAACGGCGCCCTCATCGCTGTTGTTGTCTTTGTTAAGGTCTGCCTCAGTCATTATGGCGTTTTCAAATTTCTAAAACGGTTCCAAAAAATATCGGTTGGATTTTGCAACCCATGATAATCGGAACCGATCACGGTGTAAATAAAAAACCCTCGGAACCGTTCAGGAAGATTACATTACGGCAATGTTTCTACGACCATGAGGCCGTTACAAACCCAAATTTTCATTGATCAGGACCACCTTTATACGTCCTTTGGGAAAGGATTTCTGCGTAATGGTCCAACTGTTGCAACTGCGCTCCGGGCTTTTGCATTCTTCACACGCTCCTGTTTTGGCGCACGGCGTTTTTTTGTCCAGCCGCATGGCATTCACCGGGGCGGCGTAGTCTTTGATGCGCTCGATGGCGGCATCCAGATCCGCCACAATTTTGTTGCGACCCACCATCACCACCACGTTTCTGGGACCAAAGGTGATGCCCGCCACACGGTTTCCGATCATGTCCAGATTCACCAATTCACCGGAACGGGTCACCGCATTGCTCCCGGTGACAAAAAGATCCGCCAGAAGCGATTGCCTTCTTCTTTCCAGGCTTTCTTCAGGGGATAACGATTTATCAAAGGTATCCAGAATCTCGGCATTTTTGTAGCTCTTGAGCATGTCGTAGAGTTCCGATGCCACAAAGGTCATGGACCCGCCCCAGGAAATGGATTTGGGCGCAATTTTGGGCAGAAGTTTGTCCATCACCAGCCGACCGGCTTCACGGGCATTTTGTGCGATGAAAGCTTCAAAATTATTGGCTTCAAGTGCCGCTTTCAGATTTCCAAGACGAAGTTGCCAGTAATTCGAAATCGGTTTTTCCATTATTTTATCTCCTTGTATCTCCCTTGTATTGAATGACCTTTCGCATTACCGGAGCAAATATCACGCCCATTTTGTCTTTGCTATTTCATCAATATCCTGGCGCCTGCAAATCCGATAAAGACCGAAATGCCCGCCACCAGCTGGTTCTGATCATAGAACTCAAATGCGATCAAGGCTGCCAGCAAGACCAACAAAAACCCGATGATTTTGGGCCGTCTGATCTTTCTCAGGATAAAATCCGACACAAACATGCTCACCCAGAACAATATAAACGCACCGATGCCGATCGCCCACAATTTCATACTTCGGACCTCTTCCTTTTTCATCACGCGAACAAAATTCAGGACAGCATCATATCAGATCGATTCCAAAAAATCAGCTTTTTCATCTTGATAACCGGTTGCCCACCCTTGCGTTTTTTAAATACCCCATGATATAAAGATTCCGGTGCAATTGACCGACACCTAAAACAGGCTTACCCTTACCGGAGCTTTTTATGCCCCTGCCTTTTCATTCCATCTATTCGCACGGATTTATCCGTTCGGCTGTCTGCGTTCCCTCGCTTCGCGTGGCCGATCCGGCATACAACATGGCATGTACCTTACGTCTCGCCCGGCGTGCATCCGACCATCACGCCGCGTTGGTTCTTTTTCCGGAAATGGGATTTTCCGCGTACACCAATGAAGACCTGTTCCACCAGGATGCGCTGTTGGATGCGGTTCGTATTAACCTTGAGGAGTTCATCGAGGAAAGCCGGGACCTGTCTCCCGTGTTGCTGGTGGGGGCGCCCCTTCGCTTTCAGGGAAAGCTGTTCAACTGCGCGCTTGTCATCTACCATGGGGAAGTGCTCGGAATTGTACCGAAAACATACCTCCCCAACTACCGGGAGTATTACGAAAAACGTCAGTTCGTATCCGCCCGCTGTGCTCTGGAATCCATGGTCCGGTTTCAGGGCCAATTTGTTCCTTTCGGCAACAACCTGATTTTTGAAGCTGAAAACCTGGAAGGATTTTCACTGCATGTGGAAATCTGTGAAGACATGTGGGTCCCCATTCCCCCCAGCGCTTACGGAGCACTGGCCGGCGCCACGGTATTGGCCAACATGTCCGCCAGCAACATCACCGTAGGCAAAACCGATTATCGGCGTATGCTTTGCGTATCCCAGTCCGCCAAATGCGTTTCAGCATACCTCTATTCCGCTGCCGGTTATGGGGAATCCACTACGGATCTCGCCTGGGACGGCTATGCCATGATCTGTGAAAACCAGGTGTTGCTGGCCGAAACGGACCGTTTTCAAACGGAGGAACAGATCATTTTTGCCGACATTGATTTGGAACGACTGCAGCAGGATCGCATGCGCACAACCAGCTTTCAGGATTCGGTGATGGAACATCGCGAGCGACTTGCCGCAATGCACCGGATCCCTTTTAATTTCAATGTCCCTCTGAACATGCTACCGTTAGAGCGCAATATATCCCGCTTTCCCTTTGTGCCCGATGAAACGTCCGCGCGCGATGACCGCTGTTATGAGGTTTACAACATCCAGGTTCAGGGTTTGATGAAGCGGATGTCGGCCGCCGGTGTCAAGAAAGTCGTCATCGGCGTATCGGGCGGGCTTGATTCCACGCAGGCCTTGATTGTCGCCGCTAAAACCATGGACCGTCTGGGTCTCCCGCGCGACCATATTTTAGGGTATACCATGCCCGGTTTTGCCACCAGCGAGACCACGCGCAACAATGCGGGCAGGTTGATGGACGCCTTGGGCGTCACAGCCCGGGAAATCGATATCCGGCCGGCCTGCCAACAGGTTTTCAAGGACATTGTTCACCCCTTTGCCGAGGGCGAAAAAGTCTACGATGTGACCTTCGAAAATGTACAGGCCGGGCAGCGTACCGCCCATCTTTTCAGACTGGCCAATTTTCACAACGCCATTGTACTGGGCACCGGAGATCTGAGTGAGCTGGCCCTGGGATGGAGCACTTACGGCGTTGGAGACCAGATGTCCCATTACAACGTCAACGGATCGGTACCCAAAACCCTTATTCATCATCTGATTCGATGGGTGGCGAACACGGGCCAATTCAGTAAGGAAACCGGTGCCGTTCTCACCGCCATCGCGGAAACGGAAATCTCACCGGAACTGGTGCCGGACGACCATGGCGACCCGGCAAAACCTTCTCAGAAAACCGAATCCGCCATCGGTCCCTATGAACTTCAGGATTTCAACCTTTACTATATTACCCGCTTCGGCTTCAGGCCCAGCAAAGTGGCTTTCTTAAGCCATTATGCCTGGAGCGACCGTAACCGCGGTATTTGGCCTGAAATGCTGCCGAAAACGCAACGGCATGAATACCATATACCCGCCATCAAAAAATGGCTGAGGATCTTTCTTCACCGCTTTTTTAAAACCAGCCAGTTTAAGAGATCCGCCCTTCCCAACGGCCCCAAGGTAGGTTCGGGAGGTTCCCTCTCCCCTCGGGGAGACTGGCGCGCACCCAGTGATTCGGAAGCCACTGTATGGCTTGAGGAACTGCGCCGGAATGTCCCCGATTAACCGGCCCGTGGAGAAAGAAACCAGAAGAAAATGCGGAGAGATAAGACTTTATGGTAAATAACCCTGCAGAAGCACTTCCCATTGTAAGGCTTTCGTATAAAAAGGGAGACCTTATTATCAAACAGGGGGACTATGGTATCTCCATATACAAAATCCTGGAAGGAAAAGTCCGGGTTACCAAAGAGTCGGAAGGCCTGGAAATACTAATGTCTACGCTTGGGGTTGGCGATATATTCGGTGAATGGACTTTTTTGAACAGATCAACGGAGAACCGTTCGGCATCGGTTCGCGCCATTGAAGATACGGTTGTTGAAGTCTGGCATATGCACAGGCTGTCAAATGAATATGAAAAGATGCCGCCTATCATCAAGTACATTTCCGACCAGATTCTTTCAAGGGCCATTCGCATGGACAAACACATTATTCAGCTGACAAATCAGAAAAAACGATTAAAGGAAGTAGAAAAAAAGTCGAATGCCGCGAAAGACAGACGCCGTTATTACAGGAAAAAAGTGAACCTCAACTGCAAATATCGTCCACTGAATGCACCTGATGAATCCGGCCTGGAGGGACGGATCAAGAATATCAGTTTAAATGGCCTTGCGATGATTGTCAATTTGGGAAAGAATTATGACATTCCCGGTACGGTGGGGGATTTTTTCACCATAAACGGTTTGTTGCCAAACGGTTTACCCATAGAACTTGAAGCGAAAATAGTTTCCGTCAGGAAAACCGCAAGTTCCATAGAACGTGTTCTTCACATGGTGATAACCGAAATGTGGGGAAACACCCGGAAAGCGTTGGGTTTCTTTTTATTGCCGTGATATGGAGACCAAAAACATATGGATATCAAAACGTTGTTCAGTATCTATGTTACCCATGAGGAAGCCTACA
>ADZZ01000703.1 GCA_000179315.1 delta proteobacterium NaphS2 | reverse complement strand
ACATATACTTAATATCTGGAGGCAACATGGGCAAATTACAGAAGGAGAGCTCGCCAGGATTCTGAACTCACTGGAAGAAAAGAAAATTTTCACCCTGGACACCCTGGTATCATTTCTAAGTTGTTCCGTTCCGACAGCTCGGTTGAAACTGAAGCAATGGGGGACCTATACAAGCTATAATCAGAATGGACGTTATTATACGATGCCTTCGGTCCCTCGATTTGACGATAACGGATTGTGGCATTACAGGGAAATTTATTTCTCTCAATACGGCAATCTGAAAAATACAATCATTCAACTGGTATCGGATTCTTCCTTCGGTTTAACGGGAAAAGAGATTGGAGCCATTGTACGTCTTGATCCTCGGTCGTTTTTGCACCATTTCCGAAACACGAAAGGCATTCAAAGGGAGAAAAGAGACGGTGTCTATGTGTACTACGCCAGTAATGCCGTTACGTATGAACAGCAAAAGAAACGTCGCGAAATGCTGGAACATCCATCCGACGAATTTGTTTCCGATACCAAGGCGGTGGTTATTCTGTGTGCACTGATCAAGCATCATGGGATCGGTTTTGAGGCCATCATAGCGTTACCTGAGATTCGAATGCATCAGATTTCCCCGAAGGCCGTTCATAATTTTCTGGAGCATCACGGTCTTATAAAAAAAACTCCGGCTACAAAGCGGTAAAGCTCCTTAGCAGCTGCATAAAAGGGTTGGTTTCGGGGGTTCGTTCGGGAACCCTGTTCCCCACCGACGATTCACTTTTATCCTGAAGCGGAACGGTGCAATGAATGTGGTACCCGATTACAAGTTTTGAAAAGCTGGAGAAAAACGGTTGTGACCATGGATATCGGAGCATTTGAAGCCCGGGAAACCATATTGGAGTGTCCGAAGGATCAAAAGATCTTCAGTTCACGTCAGTTACGGTCTCTCGCCCCCGATAAATGCACTTAGCGTCCAA
>ADZZ01000704.1 GCA_000179315.1 delta proteobacterium NaphS2 | reverse complement strand
AAGCTCCAAGGCATTGCGGCGTATGGTGGAGCGCATGGCGGAGGATGAAAAGACAGAACCACTCACCCAGGACCATCCCCTGATTCGGCCGGGAGAAGACTATGCGGTTTTCTGGAATCAACATGCTGCTGGAGGATCATCCCGACCGATTGTTACCGAATCTCGGGTAAAACTGTCTCAGGTTTGGGAACAGGCCAGCTGGCTGGAGGTGATAAGGGTTTTTGACCTTGAGGTGGATCCTAAAAGGAGCCGCCGGGACGATGAAATATGGATCAAATCGCCCTTTACCCATGAAGAGAAGGCCTCAATGCATGTCAGTTTGTCGGAGAACATTTTCAAGGACTTCAGTAGCGGCAAAGGGGGTGGCATCATGCAGTTCTGCCGGGAGATGCTGCTCCAAAAAGGCCGGGAAATGACCATGTCCGAGGTGGCCCGGTGGATGGTTAAAGAAGGGATTGCGACGGCAAATCATCCGAAAAGTTTGGTCAAACAGAAAGAGAAAGCCGCAAACACAGGTACAAATCCAGCCATTAAAATCGATTTGCGTCGTTATTTGCGAACCGATCATCCTGAGTTATGCAGGCGGGGCATATCGGCCACCACCTGTCGATACCTGGGGTGTGGGTTTCTCCCCCGGCGGTCATGGGCGAAGACAGGTTCACCGCTTAACTCGCGGCTGGTGTTTCAGGTCCGTGGTGTAAGAGAAAATGGCCAGGGTCTTCAACCGGTGATTCTCACCCATACGGGACGAGCACTGAGTATGGAACAAGAAGAGCTCAATGGAAAATACTGGAGTTATCCGTTTAAGAAAGCCTGGGAGATCTACAACCAGGATAACATCCTGCTGGATGAAGCGGCACTGGGTCAAACAAATATGTTCGGCTTGATCCTGACAGAAGGATTTTTCGACGTAGCAAAGCTTGTGGAGGCCGGTTGCCGCAATGCCGTGGCGCTAATGGGAAATGCCATCTCCTTGGGGCAGATCGAGCGGTTGGTGTGGATCCGTTCCCGGGT
>ADZZ01000705.1 GCA_000179315.1 delta proteobacterium NaphS2 | reverse complement strand
CCATCCGTTGAGGGTCCAGGATTTCGATCTCTTTGTCATAGACCCTTACCACCACCTGACTGTAAAGGGGCGCCGGATGGGCGGCGTAGTAACAATTGTCCAACTGGATGGTGCCGTCATCGTAAACCGTCCGGATTTCCTGTCGAAAATACACAAACGGCGACAAGGGCAAAGGCAGAAGGCAGGGTTTTTCCTCCTGGAACATTTCTTCAACCTGTCTTTTGGCCCGGCCATGAATGCGAGGCGCCGCCCAGCGCTTTTCCCAATGCATGAGCCAATCATTCTGARCGTCAATACAATCGAATTTCCGGCCCTTCAGGGCGGTATTCTGTGTGTACTTAACCCCGTTTTCCACCGTCCCTTTTCGGTTCGGATCCTTCACCCTTGCCGGGTCTGCCGCAACGTCGTAATGAGACAACATCGCGGCATATAACGTATTAAGCTCGGGATCATAAATATCAGGCTTGATCACGCCTTCCTTAAGGTTATCCAAGGCTACATATCCCGGGCATCCGCCAAAATACCGGAATGCTTCCTCATGCAGCCTGCACCATGTTTCCTTGCTCGATTTCCACACCACTTTCCGGAAGGCCCGCCCGGAATATTTCAACACCATGACAAACAAGCGAGGCCGGCGATGTTTTCCGCTGTCATGAAGCGTCGGCGCTCCTGTTCCATAGTCAACCTGGGCCTCTTCTCCGGGAAGAAATTCAAGTCGGTCAAACTGACGCGGGTCCTTTTTTTTGAGTCTTCGAACGAACCGCTTTACGCTGTTGTATTGATGCGTGAATGCGAACAGTTCCACCAGGTCCTGGTAGATGGCCATGGCGTTTCGACCCAGCCTCAGTTGTTCTTCAATCCACTTTCGATGCGGTTCGCAGGCCGAACCATTCTTCGGAGGGTTCTCCAAAGCCGGTGGCCGGGGTGGGGGATTTTGAACA
>ADZZ01000706.1 GCA_000179315.1 delta proteobacterium NaphS2 | reverse complement strand
TGGATCGTTTTCTCCCCACAATAACGAAAATAATTTGGCCCGGTCATCAATACTCAGATACGGTGCCAGTTCAATCGCGGTAGGCCAGAAGTGAGTCGCCAGTTCTTTCTGGCGTTGTGTGTCGTGGTGGGCAAGGGAGTCCCAAAGTGCAATCACATCATCGCTATTGATCCCAGCGTTAATGATTGGCCGCCTATGCATCATCAACTGCCGTAGATGTTCGGTAATCTGTTGCTCATCCAACGAATAAGCTGGATTTTCCTGAGGGCAATCCAGCAAGAAAGCACGGGCGATGATTTTGGCGATATCTACTTCGCTGAGTAAGGTGAGCTGAACCGGATAGGCTTCATTTGTTGCTCTGCTTTCATGACCGTGCGTTTGATGACCTTCTGTCTGATAGCTAAAGCGAGTAACCAAGCCCGTTGTTTGATATTCCGGCCTAATTTGTTGCCAAAAGTCGAGTTTTTTCCCCCCGAGCGTGTTTT
>ADZZ01000707.1 GCA_000179315.1 delta proteobacterium NaphS2 | reverse complement strand
TCCGCACTAAACTCGGAAATTTTGTTCATTTGCTTTCAAGATTACGTTCCAATACCGTACTGTACTCCATCCCCAAGATCGGTTCTTCCAAAAAGCCGGGAAGACCCAAAAAATATGGCAGCAGGTTGGGTTCGTGCGCTGAAATGGCGGCGGCATTCATGGCGTACGCTTCAACCTATCACGTCTTCCTGTACGGAAAATACCGTGAAGTCAACGCATACTCCCAAATCGTTATGCTCAAAACACTCAAGTGCCCTGTCCGGGTTGTCTGGGTCTTTCGAAAAACACAGTGGATCGCAATCTTCTCCACGGACTTGAAGCTGTCGGTTGAGCAAATTATCGAGTATTATGGGGCCAGGTGGAAAATCGAGTCGGGTTTCAAGGAGATCAAGCAAGACATTGGAAGCAGCAAAAGCCAAACCCGCAATGCACAGGCAGTGATCAATCACATCAATTTTTCCATAATGGCCGCAACAATCATTTGGATCTATGGTTCACGGCTCGAAAACATTCCCGAACGCAGGCACAAGGTCAAGGGTCGCAACAGTTTCGCCTTTTCCGACCTGAGACATATCATCGCTAAGTCCGCATTGAGCGATGATTTTCATGCCGTTTGCAACCAAGACAACAAACTGCCCCGAAAATCTTTCCTGGAGGCGTTGCTGCGCATGGTCGGCTGATCAAGCCGGGGGCATTTTCTGTGAAACTTCAGTTGTTAACAATGTCCCTCAAAAATTTCTTTAGTCGGTTCAATTGGTTTTTAAAATCTCAATTTGTCGCGGGTTTTCGATCACCATTTCCGGTCGGCCTTCATAGTTTTTAATCTTTCCCGTCACCCGGATGGTTTTGTTAAGATAGAATCCTTCCGGATGAGATGGAAATCTATGAAAGCTGTTCTCAAAAATGACAAGGCTCATATACCGGGTGAAATTCCGATGGAAGTTCAAAAAGCAGGCTTTGCCCGAATTGAAGCTGCGTACGATTTTTCCCTCAACAACCACCTGCTTACCAATGAAATCTCCGGCACTCTCCCACGAAATCACGCGGCGACCCCATTTTTGAGAGGGCATTGTCTCCAAAAAAGTTGCGGCAATTTCTTTGGGTTCGAGCGTTGCTGTCAGCTTTTCGGAAACAGTACGGTACCCGTTTAAAGACAAGGTCACGGACAGCAGTTCAGGGTCAAGATTCCCGATCCATTGGCACAACTCCCTGATTTGGATGCCAAGATCCGCAGTCCGTACGCGCGGTTTGGCAAATTTATGGTAAATGATTCCCCATTTTTTGTGGGCCATGCCCAATACCGCTATTCCAGTGGGACCGCTTTGGGAGATTGCCCTGTTCTCGTATCCC
>ADZZ01000708.1 GCA_000179315.1 delta proteobacterium NaphS2 | reverse complement strand
GGAGTAGCAAGAAACGACCGCTGGGCATACCAGCCCTTGAAGATAAGCTGGTACAGGCGGGATTGACACGGGTGCTTTCGGCGATCTACGAGCAGGATTTCATTGACGATTCGTATGGATTTCGGCCCGGTCGCGGGTGTCATGACGCGTTGAGGGCACTCAGCAAAGAGGTTGAGGGATGCCGGGTTCACTATATTGTGGACGCAGATATCAAAGGGTTCTTTGATAATGTTGATCACGATTGGATGATTAAATTTCTCGGCCACCGAATAGCAGATAAACGAGTGTTGCGCTACGTCAAGCGGTTTCTCAAAGCAGGTATAATGGAGGAAGGCAAAGAGATTGCCAGTGACAAAGGAACGCCTCAGGGCGGGATTATTTCACCAGTACTTGCCAATATCTATCTGCATTACAGTCTGGACATCTGGTTCACGCGAGTGTTTCAGCAGGGCTGTCATGGCCAAAGTCGGATAATCCGTTACGCCGATGACTTTGTTGTATGTTTCGAGCGTGAGGCAGATGCGATACGGTTCCGAAAGGAACTGGATCTGCGACTTTCCAAGTTTGGCCTTGAGATATCGCCTGAAAAGACGAAGACCATCGAATTTGGTCCATATGCACAATCCAAGGCCGATAGCCGCGGTGGCAAGGCGTCTACCTTTGATTTTCTTGGATTCACGCACTACTGCAGCCGGTCCAGGAACGGCAGGAAATTCCGGATGAAACGGATCACTTCTCGCAAGAAGTTTACCGCCAAAATTCGGATGTTTAGGGATTGGCTGAAAGCCAACCGGACCCTGCCGACCGATGAGCTAATGGGTAAGGTAGGCTCGAAATTGCAGGGACACTTTGCCTACTACGGAGTCACGGACAATCAAAA
>ADZZ01000709.1 GCA_000179315.1 delta proteobacterium NaphS2 | reverse complement strand
GTATTTGTTGTCCAAAATGTACCTCAAACCGGGTCAAAAAGAACGGTCACAAACGTAATGCTCCGCTTTGTCGGAACTATAAATGCAATAACTGCGGTTGCCGTTTCAACGATTTTACGGGTACCATTCTGGCAAGAAAACACCATCCCATCAGAGTATGGATCGTCATGTTATACCTCATGGGACTAAACCTATCCAACAGGCAAATCGCCGCGGAGCTGGACCTTAATCCGGATGTCGCCCATAGGATGACTATTTTGCTTCGGAGCGAAATCGCTGCAAGGAAGCCGGGATGTAAAGTCAGTGGGGTAGTAGAGTGCGACGAAGTATACGTAATTGCAGGGCATAAAGGGCATCCGGAAAAAGTTCGTCAGAAAGGGCGAGCACCACGGTGCAGAGCGCTCAAGGGTGCTCCGGGCCGAGGAACTCTTGAAAAAGAAAAACCTCCTGTCCTCGGAATCATTGAACGTTCCGGGGATGTCGCCATTTTTATGCTTCCAGACGTTAAACAAAAAACCATCGAACCGATTTTGCGGTCTGTTATAACACCAGGAACCTTGGTGAATACAGATGAGTACAGCATTTACAATCATCTCACTGACTGGGGCTATACCCATAAGACTGTTTGTCATGGTAAGGGAGAATATGCCAGAGATGAAGACGGCGATGGCTTCTGTGAAGTTCATGTCAATACAATTGAGGGCTTTTGGTCGCTTCTACGATCTTGGCTGCGACCACATCGCGGCGTGTCTCAAGAAAACTTACCACTTTATCTGAGTTTTTTTGAGTTTGTCCATAACGTACGCCGGAGAGGAAAAGCATTGCTGCCGTCATTGATCAATGTCCTTTTTGCAGCCCACGCATGAGCACGCGGAAACGTCGTATGAGCCAAGTTTTTTTGACCAAATTTTGACCAAAAACGCCCCAAACAAAAAAAGCACCTACGGCAAAACGCCATAAGTGCTTGATTTTCGTGGTGGGCCTGGAAGGGCTCGAACCTTCGGCCAATTGATTAAGAGTCAACTGCTCTGCCAACTGAGCTACAGGCCCATATTCCATTTTTATGGCGCGCCCGGCAGGACTCGAACCTGCGGCCTACGGGTTCGAAGCCCGGCGCTCTATCCAACTGAGCTACGGGCGCCAAATGGAGAAACTGATTTAGCAGGAATTCCAATTCATGTCAACAAATTTATTTCGAAAAATATCTTGACATATATAAACAGTTGGCCTAAAAAAGTTATTTCTAATTTTGCTGAACAGGATAAAGAAAATGA
>ADZZ01000710.1 GCA_000179315.1 delta proteobacterium NaphS2 | reverse complement strand
GTCACTTAATATGCAGATAGCCATGACCACAAAATCGTCTACAAATCCGGAGATTGGAATCCTTGAACTCATCGACCCCGCTAAGTGCTACGAATTCTTCAGAGAAAAGAAGTGGCCATGTGGTATTTGTTGTCCAAAATGTACCTCAAACCGGGTCAAAAAGAACGGTCACAAACGTAATGCTCCGCTTTGTCGGAACTATAAATGCAATAACTGCGGTTGCCGTTTCAACGATTTTACGGGTACCATTCTGGCAAGAAAACACCATCCCATCAGAGTATGGATCGTCATGTTATACCTCATGGGACTAAACCTATCCAACAGGCAAATCGCCGCGGAGCTGGACCTTAATCCGGATGTCGCCCACAGGATGACTATTTTGCTTCGGAGCGAAATCGCTGCAAGGAAGCCGGGATGTAAAGTCAGTGGGGTAGTAGAGTGCGACGAAGTATACGTAATTGCAGGGCATAAAGGGCATCCGGAAAAAGTTCGTCAGAAAGGGCGAGCACCACGGTGCAGAGCGCTCAAGGGTGCTCCGGGCCGAGGAACTCTTGAAAAAGAAAAACCTCCTGTCCTCGGAATCATTGAACGTTCCGGGGATGTCGCCATTTTTATGCTTCCAGACGTTAAACAAAAAACCATCGAACCGATTTTGCGGTCTGTTATAACACCAGGAACCTTGGTGAATACAGATGAGTACAGCATTTACAATCATCTCACTGACTGGGGCTATACCCATAAGACTGTTTGTCATGGTAAGGGAGAATATGCCAGAGATGAAGACGGCGATGGCTTCTGTGAAGTTCATGTCAATACAATTGAGGGCTTTTGGTCGCTTCTACGATCTTGGCTGCGACCACATCGCGGCGTGTCTCAAGAAAACTTACCACTTTATCTGAGTTTTTTTGAGTTTGTCCATAACGTACACCGGAGAGGAAAAGCATTGCTGCCGTCATTGATCAATGTCCTTTTTGCAGCCCACGCATGAGCACGCGGAAACGTCGTATGAGCCAAATCGATTTGCGTCGTTATTTGCGAACCGATCATCCTGAGTTATGCAGGCGGGGCATATCGGCCACCACCTGTCGATACCTGGGGTGTGGGTTTCTCCCCCGGCGGTCATGGGCGAAGACAGGTTCACCGCTTAACTCGCGGCTGGTGTTTCAGGTCCGTGGTGTAAGAGAAAATGGCCAGGGTCTTCAACCGGTGATTCTCACCCATACGGGACGAGCACTGAGTATGGAACAAGAAGAGCTCAATGGAAAATACTGGAGTTATCCGTTTAAGAAAGCCTGGGAGATCTACAACCAGGATAACATCCTGCTGGATGAAGCGGCACTGGGTCAAACAAATATGTTCGGCTTGATCCTGACAGAAGGATTTTTCGACGTAGCAAAGCTTGTGGAGGCCGGTTGCCGCAATGCCGTGGCGCTAATGGGAAATGCCATCTCCTTGGGGCAGATCGAGCGGTTGGTGTGGATCCGTTCCCGGGTTCGGTTTCCTCGCATCCTGTTGTTTTTGGACCGTGATCCGGCGGGGAAAACTGGGGCTTTGCAGGTACGGGAAAGGCTCTTTCACCACGGTTTTCCCGTCACTGTATTTGACTGGGAACAGTTGGTGTCTTTCAATGGTGAGAAACCCAAGCCCATTCCGGAATCCATAAAGGACCCGGCGGACATGTCGGTGGAACAGATTCAAACACTACGCAGGCACGGGATATTTTGAAAACAGGATGAAGGAGGAAACATGAACATGTCACTGGCTGAAATGGAAAAGCATCTCAAAACCCTCCGGCTCCATGGTATGATCGCCACCCTGGAGACCCGAATCGTCCAGGCCAATCAGGGCGCTTCTTTTACTGAGGTCTTTGCCTGTCTGATCCAGGACGAACTGGATTACCGAAAAAGTCGCCTTACACAAACGCGCCTCAAGGCATCCGGTCTCACGGAGCAACCCACCCTGACCGAGTTTGATTGGGGCTTCAATCCGAAACTGCCCAAGATGGACATCTATGAACTGGTGAGCGGAAAATTTATCCGGGAGGGACACGATGCGCTTTTAATCGGATCCCCAGGGACAGGGAAAAGTATGATCGCCAAAACGGTTGCTAACGCCGCCATCCTTGCGGGATACAAAGTGGTGTACCGGGAAGCCCACACCTTTTTCGAGGATCTTTTTGAAGCCACTCAACTTAAACGGAGGAAAAAGATCAGCAAACTTTTTTCCGAAACCGATCTGCTGATCATCGATGACTTGTTTTTGCGCAAGAAAATGCCGGAACAAGCCGCTGATGATTTGCTGGAAATCATTCTGAATCGGTATTCCGCAAAAAAAAGTACGCTCCTTACATCAAATCGACTCGTTGAAGACTGGGGTAAGCTTCTCAGGGACAATACAGCATCTTCGGCCATACTCGACCGCCTGCTTCATCACGGGCATCTCCTGAAGTTCGAGGGAAAAAGCTACCGCCTCAAAGAAGCAGCATCGAGGATATCGCAAAGTAAACAAAAAAAGCAGGATGAAAAAGGAAAGAATATGGACCTTTCTAAAGAAGATTTGTAAACTGAAACCGTCCTGTCGCCGGGGGATTTTGACCCGGCCACAAGTGGGGGATTTTCAGGTGGCCATCCAGGTCTGGCGCTGGCGCCAAGCGTGTACACAATTCAGACAATTCAGACTTGAGCATATCTTCCCGCCAAGGGTAACCATTGCGGGTCAGCCAGGCTCGTAATTTGTTGCCGTTCACATTATCCCACCGGATATTGTCCACAATAAAGCACGAAGAATATTTTGTTTTTGCCTGATTGATTTATCGTTGCAAGGCGATGCGTGACGGACTGCCTATCTTCTGATCGGGGTGCTGTTTCGAGAAAACCCCTTGGGGCTCTGCCCCAAACCCCGAGGTTTTTTTAGGCATGAAGGCTCCTCGGAAATATCACATAAAAAGGGGAGCCCGAAGACTCCCCTCCCGATGACGATATTTCGTCGTCGCCTATCCGGCTATCCCTTGGCGAGTTGCTCCTCAGCAGAGCTCGCCTCTGTTTCACCGAATCTGATCATGCAGGTTTAGCACTATCCCGTTTCCTCCACTGCGGTAAGAATATGTTCAGCCGATACAAGCTGGGCATTCTGCAGTGCCGCCACATTCAATGAGAGGTGTGCCAGCAGATTGATTTTGCGTGGCAGACCGTTTGTCGCCTGAAAAAGCGCTTCAAGAGCCGGCTGTTCAAAAAGATCCATCTGGGTTCCGGCCAACTCA
>ADZZ01000711.1 GCA_000179315.1 delta proteobacterium NaphS2 | reverse complement strand
GTCCGTCCGTTAATTTTGGAGTGAAAGGATTAAGATCGGGGTACTTTCGGATACACATCTGTTTCAAGTCACCAAAGAGTTTTTGGATATTTACAACACCTATCTGTCCGATGTGGATATGATCATTCATGCCGGGGACGTTGTTTCTCCTAATATTGTTGATTTCCTGGAAAAGAATGTGTTTCATGGTGTTCAGGGGAATATGGATCCCCTGGAAGTAAGCGCGTTGCTTCCCGAGAGAAAAATTGTGGAAGCGGCACATCATCGGCTGGGGATTATTCACGGGTGGGGTGCCGCCTCAGGCCTTGAAGAGCGGATTCTACCACTTTTCCCCAGTGTGGATGTGATTATTTACGGCCATTCCCACGTTCCCGCCAATCACATGAGGGAAGGCGTGTTGCTATTTAATCCCGGTACGGCCACCGGCTACAGTAAAAATGGTTTCAACAGCATCGGTATTCTGGAGGTTTCGGAAACGGTTCGGGGAAGGATCATTCCCGTTTAATTACTTATTTTCAAGAATGTTTTGTCAAAAGGTCGACACACGGTGTGAATTTTCAGGAACAAAGATAGATGCCCGAATGCGGAGGTAAGGTATGAAACAGCTAAAGGTGCTCGTTATTATTCTTTTTTTGTTGCTTATTGTGGTGCTGTCGGTTCAAAACTACGCAGCTTTGACAACCAAGATTCATTTCAAGGCTAACCTGCTTTTCCTGGACTATCAGACGGCGGATTTGTCCATATTTTTGATTGCGGTAGTGACGTTTCTTTTTGGCGTAGTGGTGACCTGGCTTTTCGGAATCACCGAGCGCATGGCGTTCAGACGTCAGATCAAAACCCTTATGAAGGATGTGAAAAGCAATGAGATGGAGCTGAATTCCCTTCGCAATCTGCCGGTAACAACGGAAGATATGTCCTCGGACCATGAGGTGGATCCGGAACCGCCCTCTCACGTGAAAACATGATCATGCTTCCTCCCTTGAATTTATCGCCGCTGAAAAATATTCCGTTCGTTAAGGATTAAGGAGAGATCCCCATGCTGGAGTCAACCTGGCAATGGTTTGCTGATGGTGGAAGCCAGCAGATCCTCCTGACGGCCATTGTCTTTCTGCTGGTCGGACTGTTTTTGGGAAAACGCATGCGGCCACCGGCGGAAGATAAACATGCGGAAGCGGCAAACAGAGGCGACAGTTCCTTCTTTAAGGGGGTCCAATATCTCCTTAGTAATGACCACGACCAGGCCATCGAGGAGTTCACCAAATCCGTTCAGGTCAATTCGGATACCATCGAAACCTATGTAACACTTGGGAACCTGTATCGTTCCAGGGGTGATATCGATCGCGCCATCAGGATTCGGCAAAACATCATTTTGCGTCCCAATATTGACGAACAGATTAAGATCGATGCCCTTTTCGACCTGGGAAAAGACTATCTAAAGGGGGGATTTTTAAATCGTGCGCTCAAAACATTTCTACAGGTTTCTCAAAAGAGCCCGGATGATGTGCGAACCCTTAAAGAGATTGAAAGCATTTATGAAGGGTTGAAGGACTGGGAAAAGGCTTTTGCCACCCGACAGAAAATTGCCATGCTGGAAAACGGTTCCCATGAGCATATTCTGGCCCATCATCTGGTGGAGGCCGGAAAGGTCTGTCAGGAAAAGGATGATGTCGGCAAGGCAAGAACGCTATTCAACAAAGCCATCTCCACGCAGAAGACATGTGTTGACGCCTATCTGCATCTTGGTGATCTCCATTTCCGGAAGCAGGAATACAAAAAAGCCATTGCCGTGTGGAAAAGGGTAGCCGAAATAGCGCCTCAATTTACATTCCTGGCCTATGGCCGGCTGGAAGGGGCCTACAACGAAATGAAAAACCTGGAACCCGTTGAGGATTTTTTGAAAGAGTGCGCCCGGTTAAATCCGGATGCTTTCACCCATACGGCCCTGGCCCGCTACCTTTATAACAAGAATGACATGGAGGGGGCTCTCAGGGAGATTAACAATGCGCTTTCGCTAGACCCCGGCTTCTGGGAGGCGCGGCGTTTCAGGGGGCAGCTGTTTCTGAAGAGCGGTGCCGAAGATGATATGCTCAAGGATTACAGTGAGATTATTGAAGGTTTGAACATTCCTTATTTGAGATTCAGATGTATCCAATGCGGTTTCGAGCCCAATGAACTGCTGTGGCAATGTCCTCAGTGTAACCAGTGGGACACCATCGGTTTGATCAATGACAAAGAGGCTCCCGTCGATTCGATCCATTAAGTGAAACATGGCGCAACTGACCCCTATGCTGAAACAATTCATGGGTATCAAGGATGCATTTCCGGATGCCATTTTGTTCTTTCGCATGGGCGATTTCTACGAAATGTTTTTCGAAGATGCGCAGGTCGCAGCCAAAATCTTAGGCATTACACTCACCTCCCGGGGGTCTTATAACGGCAAGAAAGTCCCCATGTGCGGGATTCCCCACCACGCCTATCAATCCTATATCGGCAAGCTGGTTGAGAGCGGCTGGAAGGTGGCAGTTTGTGAACAGGTGGAAGACCCCAAAGCCGCCAAAGGTATTGTGAAAAGGGAAGTGGTTCGAGTGGTCACCCCCGGGTCGCTGGTGGATGAAAAAGAATTCGACCAGAAATCAAACCTGTTCATGGCGGCCTTGTGGGGCGAAAACGGTGTTTACGGGCTGGCCCACGCGGATCTTTCCACCGGTGAATTTCGGCTGACGGAAATCAATTCCTTTGAAGAAACGCTGGAAGAGTTGGGAAGAATCGCCCCGGCCGAATTGTTGCTTTCGGAACGCGATCAGGAAACCAGGCCTGAAGCCCTTTCAAAGTATCGTGTTGAAATTCTGGATGCGGAGACCTTTGAACCCGATAAGGCGGACGAGCTGTTGAAAGACCAGTTTTCGGTCAGATCCCTGTCAGGTTTCGGCTGTGAAAACATGCCGGGCGGCATCACCGCCGCGGGCGCGCTCGTCGCTTACCTGAGAGAAACGCAGAAGGGATTTCCTCCCCATATCAAGGAAATTATCACTTATCATATGGGTGAGTTCATGGTCCTTGACGCATCCACCTGCACGCATCTGGAGCTTCTGAAGACCATTCGGGGGCAGTCCGCCAAGGGATCCCTGTTTCAAGTCCTTGATCGGTCGGTGACCCCCATGGGAAGCCGTTTGTTGAAAAACTGGATCAGCTATCCGCTGGTTCATGTGAAACGTATTCAGGAGCGCCTGGCGGCGGTTCAACGCCTGACCGATGATCCCGCTCTAAGGCAGGATCTCCGAAACGAACTAAGTGAAGTTTACGATATGGCCAGACTTAATGGCAGGATTGCCATGAAAAGGGCCAATGCAAGAGATCTGCTGGCGCTCAAAAGCTCCATTCTGAGACTGCCTGCCGTAAAGGATGCGCTTTCGGGATCCACCAGTATTCTGCTTTCCCGACTGGCTTCGAAACTGGACGTGCTCGATGATGTGGCATCCTTAATCGGGGAATCCATCCATGAGGAGCCGCCGGTTTCCATTAAAGAGGGCGGCATTATCAGGGAAGGGTACAGTGAAGAACTGGACCGGCTGGCCAATCTGAGCCGTGACGGAAAGAGCTGGATCGCCGGTTTTGCCGCTTCCGAAAAGGCGCGGACCGGCATCAACAGTCTGAAGGTGGGATTCAACAAGGTATTCGGGTATTATATTGAAATTTCAAAAGCCAATCTGAACCTGGTGCCGGAAGACTATATTCGAAAGCAGACCCTGGTTAACGGAGAACGGTACATAACGGAAGATCTCAAAGAAAAAGAGGGGGAGGTCCTGGGGGCTGAAGAAAAACGGGTGGCCCTGGAATTTGAAATTTTTGAAAAGATCCGTTCCAGCATCAGTCTGGAAAATCGGCGGATCAGTGAAACAACGGAAATTATCGCGCAGATTGATGCCATTGCGGGGCTTTCCGAAACAGCGGAGCGCAACCATTACACGCGTCCCGAAATGAACGAAACTGCGGATCTGGCCATTTTACAGGGGCGGCATCCGGTGATAGAGCAGACGGTCAAGGGTGAAGAATTCGTTCCCAATGATATTCACCTGGATGCACGTCAGCAGCAGGTCATGATTCTGACGGGACCCAATATGGCCGGGAAATCCACGATTTTAAGACAAGCCGCTCTCACGGTGCTGATGGCGCAGATGGGCAGCTTCGTGCCCGCCGAAAAGGCGAAAATCGGCATCGTGGACCGCATCTTCACCCGGGTGGGGGCGTCGGACGATCTGGCGGGCGGCAGGAGTACGTTCATGGTGGAAATGAACGAAACCGCCAATATCCTGCGACACTCAACGCCCAGAAGCCTGGTGGTTCTGGACGAAATCGGCCGCGGCACCAGTACGTATGACGGCCTGAGCATTGCCTGGGCCGTGGCGGAGGCGCTCCATGATCGGGGGGGGCAGGGCGTACGGACACTTTTTGCCACCCATTACCATGAATTGACGGAGCTTGTGGCCACCAAGGAACGGGTGAAAAATTTCAATATCGCGGTGCGTGAGTGGAACGACAATATCTTTTTTCTGCGAAAGCTGGTCCCGGGGGGCACCAGCCGAAGCTACGGCATCCAGGTGGCGCGTATCGCAGGTCTTCCGGAGAGTGTTATCGAGCGGGCCATGGAGATACTGAAGAATCTGGAAGGGGACGAAATCGATGAAACCGGGAAACCCCGCCTGGCCCATACCAAAAAGAGGAAGAAAAAAGATGTTCCGGAGAATACCATGGTGCAGCTGGACCTTTTCGGATCGAGGGATCGGGAGTTGCGAAAATGGGTTGAAAATCTGGACATCGACAACATGACGCCCCTGGATGCGCTAATTGCGCTTAATGATCTCAAAAAGCGAATGAACCCGTAGCCTCGCAATGTTCCGATGCCTCATGTCTATTTCATTCGGAGATAGGCGTCGATAAACTCATCAATATCGCCATCCATCACCTTATCGACGTTGCCGTCATCCAGATTGGTGCGGTGATCCTTTACCATTCTGTAGGGGTTGAAAACATATGAACGGATCTGGCTTCCCCAGGCAATATCTTTCTGGGTGTCGTGTATTTCCTGCTTTTTTTGCTCCAGTTTGTTCTTTTCCAGTTCGTAGAGTTTTGATTTCAACACCTTCATGGCCATGTCTTTGTTGCGGTGCTGACTCTTTTCATTCTGACACTGGACCACGATCTTGGTGGGAAGATGGGTGATCCTGATGGCCGAACTGGTCTTGTTGACATGCTGCCCGCCGGGTCCGCTCGCCCGGTAGGTGTCGATGCGAAGGTCGTTTTCGTCCACCTCAATGTTGATATCCAGGTCCACCTCCGGCAACACTGAAACAGAGGCAAAAGAGGTGTGCCTTCGGCCGGTTGCGTCAAAGGGGGAAATCCGGACCATACGGTGAATGCCGTGCTCCGATTTGAGGTATCCGTAGGCATATGGACCCGTTACGGTGAAATCCACATTCTTAATGCCCGCCTCATCACCCGCCAGGAAATCGATGACCTCCACTTTCATCCCTTTGGCTTCAGCCCACCGGGTATACATTCTGAAGAGCATTTCCACCCAGTCCTGAGCTTCGGTTCCCCCGGCGCCGGCATTGATGGCGACGATGGCATTCCGCCGGTCGTCCGGTTTGCCCAGAAGGGATCTGAGTTCCAGCCTTTTGATTTCCCTCTCGAGCCGTTCCACATCTCGCGTGACCTCACTGAGCGTGGTTTTGTCTTTTTCTTCCAGCGCCATTTCCGCCAGCAGCGCGGCATCTTCGGTTTTTCTGAAAAGGTCCTCCCATGTATCAATCTGCTCGCTCAAGGCGGAACGTTCCTGGTTCAAACGGGATATTTCTTCCTGATCCCTTTGCCAGAAGTCGGCTTTGCTCATGAGGTTTTCAAGTTCCGCAAATTTCAGTTTCTGATTGTCTAAGTCAAAGATGACCTCTTAATCCGTCGAGCTGTTCCATCACCGTTTCAATTTTTTCAGTAATCTCATCAAACATGATTTTCCTCCCATCAATGTATTCATTCTTATGAAATATTTTGGTTCGGTTTCGAGGGCCTATTGCCCGATGACCCGGCCGCGGGAAATGAAAGAGATGCCCTGCTGGGTTTTTGTTCCGATCATAACGCTTTCGGTAATGGGCGCATTGACTTTAACATCGGATTTCCATTTTACGATAAAATTGGCGCCGGAACCGCCGCTTTTGTCCGACTCTTTAATAACATAGCGCGTTGAGCCAAGCGGATCAAGGTTGATCGGGTCTTTCAGGTAGGATCTCAGCTGTTTGCCGTTTGAATCATAGTAGTCCACAGCGAGAATGGTAATGGCGTGTTTCGGGTCCGTATTTCGAATACTGAGCGTGACGGCCAGGTAAAAAGGGTGTTCCCTGTCCCCGCTGTAGATATGCGAGTAAACGGGCACGTAAATGGTCTGCCCCGATGAGATGACCATTTCGGATGCCGGGCCTGCCGCGGCCATTCCTGGAATCAGAAAGCACCAAAGAGCGAAGAGTATCATTATCAACGTCTTATATCTGTTGTCCTTCATTTGCTTCTCCTTTTTCGCTTATATGATATTCTCAACCCGTGATTATTGTCAATACCCGCAATGAAAGACCATTGCTTTTGAATTTCTTGACACGTTCGAATCCGTACGGTATGATTTTTATCGTCGCTAGGGGTGGTATTGCTGAGAGCCGGATCGGATTTGAACATCCTGCAACCCTTAGAACCTGAACTGGATAATGCCAGCGAAGGGAAGCGGCGCAGTCGTGAAATTTTTCTGCGATGCGTGTTGGGCAGTCTTTATGAAGCCGCTTTTCTTCTTTTGAAAGAAAGCGGCTTTTTTTGTGGGTTTGTATCATTAAGATTTTGCGCTGTCCTGTTACACTTCCCTTTCTTTCGGTTCCGTGGCGGCCCTTAAAGTTAAATCAACCAAAAATCACCTTTTGAACGAAACAGGGGAAAGAGGGGTAAAATGACCGGTAAGGAAGGCATAATACCCATTGGGCAGCAGGACCGAAACCTCGGAGGAATGGATTTCTTTCTTCTGTGGGCAGGGGCCGCCGTATCCCTGGCGGAGATCTGGGCCGGGGGGCTTCTGATCCCCATGGGGTTCGTAAGCGGATTGCTGGTGGTTCTTCTGGGGCACCTCATCGGGAACACCCCCATGGCCTTTGGGGGCGTCATCGGAAGCAGGACGGGGTTTCCCGCCATGGTGACGGTGAGGCCTTCCTTCGGAATTCGCGGCTCCTATTTTGCAACCATTCTTAACCTGGTGCAGTTGGTAGGGTGGACCGGCGTTATGCTGTGGATCGGCGGACAGGCGGCCAATGCGGTCTGGCCCATGCCCGATTTCGGTTTTCGAGGCTGGGCTCTTTTGGCCGGTATCGCAACCACACTGTGGGCATTGCTGGGGCGACGCTACTGGAAATGGCTTCAGCGAATCGCCGTGACCGCGCTCATCTGCCTCTGCTGTATCATGACCTGGGCGGTGCTCCATGAATACGGCATCGGCCGTCTTCTGAAGTCGCCCTTAACGGGCGGGATGCCCTTCATGATGGGGCTTGACCTGGTCATCGCCATGCCCATCAGCTGGCTCCCCCTGGTTTGCGATTATTCCCGTTACGGCAAGGGAACCGGCCCTGCCTTTTGGGGAACCTGGGTGGGCTATTTTATTTTCAGTTCGTGGATGTACGCCATTGGTCTCGCAGCCGCCCTGGCCACCCACTCCCCCACACCGGACAGCATGGTGCTGGAACTGATGGTGGGTCTCGGTCTTGCGTTGCCCGCCATGATTATCGTTCTTTTTTCCACCTTCACCACCACGTTTCTGAACATCTATTCCACTGCGGTTTCAGCCCTTAACATCTGGCCCGGCTTGGGCGAGCGGCGGGGAAGCCTGGCATGCGGGATTCTGGGGACGGTGCTGGCGCTGGTGTTTCCGGCAACGGCCTACGAGGGTTTTCTCCTTTTCATCGGATCGGTATTTTGCCCCCTGTTTGGCGTGGTCCTGGCGGACTATTTCTTTCTGAGAAAAAGGCGGTATTTCGAAACCGGTACGGACCCCCGGGAAATCTATTGGTATCTTTGGGGATTTAACCCATGGGCCTTTCTGGCCTGGGCCGCAGGATTCGCATTCTATCATTATCTTCAGCGGGAGACGGCCTGGGGTTCCTCCATTCCCAGTCTCTTGGCTGCCGGACTCCTTTACTTGATCTTCATGGCCCTTTTCAGTAAACATCGCACTGTTTCGGACGGGCAGAAAGGCAGTGTCTAGGGGATATCGAATAACCCGGAGAGAAGTATATGGCAATGGGGGTTGTTTTGGGCCTTTTTGTGGGTTATGGGATATGGAAGGAAAGTGGTGGGGGTAAATGTCCGTGGTTTTGATTTTGTCCGTTTCATTCCGATTCCCGCCCTTTAACTCCCTGAGGTTACGGAGTTTCAAATTTGTTGGACAGGGATTTGCCATCATTATGGGAGGCTGTGCATGAAAAAAATATTGACCATCGCCGGGTCCGATTCCGGAGGGGGCGCCGGTATACAGGCTGATTTAAAGACCATCACCGTTCTGGGGGCATACGGAATGAGCGCCATTACGGCCCTGACGGCTCAGAACACACTGGGCGTTCAGGGGATCTATCCGGTTCCGGTGGATTTCATCGGGCAGCAGATGGATTCGGTGCTTTCCGACTACGGGGCGGACGGGGCCAAAACCGGGATGCTGGCGACCCCTGAGATCGTGGTGGCGGTGGCTGAAAAGTTGGAAGCGTACCGGGTGGAAGGCCTGGTGGTGGATCCGGTCATGGTGGCCAAGGGCGGGGATGTTCTGTTGACGGAAGAGGCCAGGGTCAACGTAAAAGAGGTACTGCTGCCCCTGGCTTATGTGGTGACCCCCAACCTTCCCGAAGCCGCGGATTTATGCGGCCATGAGGTGGTGAATCTGGAATCCATGAAAGCGGCTGCCGAAGAAATTCACCGAATGGGAACCCCCTATGTGCTGATCAAAGGAGGACATCTGGAAGGGGACGCGGTGGACCTGCTTTATGACGGAAACGGATTTCACACGTTTTCATCCCCCCGTCTTGACAATCGCAACACCCACGGGACGGGGTGTACCTTCTCGGCGGCGCTGGCCACGTTGTTGGCGCAGGGATGCGCGGTCCCGGACGCGGTGGGAAAAGCAAAAAAATTCATCACAAGGGCCATTGCCCGGTCTCTGGATTTCGGCGCCGGCCACGGCCCCACCAATCATTATGCCCATGTACTTCATATGAGGGAAGGAGAAGACCCATGGCGATAAATGAACTTGATGCAGTAAAGGAGAGTTTTTTGGATGATGTGTTTGCATCCGCGGATCTTTCCGTGCGGATGCCCAAATTCAAATTTCCCAAAGGAGAGCACAACCCGCGCCACGTCTATCAAGCGGTGCACGACGAGTTGATGCTGGACGGCAATTCCCGCCAGAATCTGGCGACTTTCTGCTCCACATGGATAGAGCCGGAGGTCCACCGGCTGATGAACGATTGCATCGACAAGAACATGATCGACAAAGATGAATACCCGCAAACCGCCGAAGTGGAGGCCCGCTGTGTGCATATGCTGGCGGATCTGTGGCATTCCCCGGAGCCGTCAAGCACCTTGGGATGCTCAACCACAGGCTCCAGCGAAGCGGCCATGCTGGGGGGAATGGCCATGAAATGGCGATGGCGGGAAAAGAGGCTCGCACAAGGCAAGAGCGCGGACAAACCCAATCTGGTGTGCGGCCCCGTGCAGATTTGCTGGCACAAGTTCGCCCGATACTGGGATGTGGAGTTGCGGGAGATCCCCATGGAGGGGGACCGTTTGATCATGACGCCTGAAGAGGTGATCAGGCGCTGCGATGAAAATACCATGGGTGTCGTCCCCACCCTGGGCGTCACCTTTACGTGCCACTATGAACCGGTGAGGGATGTTGCCGATGCGCTGGATGCGTTCCAGGAAAATACGGGTTTGGATATTCCCATCCATGTGGATGGGGCCAGCGGAGGATTCCTGGCGCCCTTTGTGGACCCGGATTTGGTATGGGATTTTCGGTTGCCGCGGGTGAAATCCATCAACACATCCGGCCACAAGTTCGGCCTGTCGCCGTTGGGTGTCGGGTGGGTGGTCTGGCGGGAACAGAAGGATCTGCCGGATGATTTGGTTTTTCAAGTCAATTATCTGGGCGGCAATATGCCGACTTTTGCCCTCAATTTTTCAAGACCCGGTGGACAGGTTATTGCCCAATATTATAATTTTTTAAGGTTGGGCAGGGAAGGGTACCGCAAAATTCATCAGGCCTGCTATCATACCGCCGCTTACCTGGCCGATGAGATCAGCAAAATGGGACCCTTTGAAATCATTTATGACGGCCGGGGCGGTATCCCGGCGCTCTGCTGGTCCCTTAAAGAGGGGGTCGATCCCGGATTCAACCTTTACGATCTGGCTGACCGGTTGAGAAGCCGCGGGTGGCAGGTGCCGGCCTATTCCATGCCCGCCAACAGGGAGGACCTGGTGATCCAACGCATTCTGGTGCGCCACGGTGTCAGCAGGGATCTCGGGGATCTGCTCTTGAATGATATGAAGCGCGCCATCGGGTATTTTGAGAAAAATCCGGTCAGTACGTCGCTCACCGAGGAAGCGGCCGGTGGGTATAATCACAGTTAAAGGAGCTTATCATCATCGTTAACGCAGGAATGGAAGGATGCGGAAGGAGAAATTATTGTGGGATTAAATGAATTGCTGCCCAAAGCCGCTAGGCTTTATCCGGATAAGGAAGCGGTTGTCTGCGGGGAATTGCGGATGAGCTATCGGGATGTTGCGGCGCGGGTATGGCGCCTGGCGCGGGGATTGCTGGATCTGGGCATTGAAAAAGGGGACCGCATTGCGGTGCTTCATGAAAACAGCCACGAATATCTTGAAGCTTATTTTGCCGCGGCGCATTTGGGCATCATTCTGGTGTCCCTCAACTACCGGCTGGCCCCCAGAGAACTGGCGGTGATACTGAACGACAGCGAATCGCAGCTGCTCATGGCGGAGGGCACGTTTTATGAAAAAGCAAAAGGTCTTCCCGAAAGTGTACCAACCCTTAAAAGAATCATCTGGACCCGGGCCCATGCGCATATGGTGACCGGGAAAGATCTGGAATACGAGGCACTGCTGGAAACCCGTTCCGATCAACCGCCTCCCTCTCCCGCCATCTCGGACGATGATGTGGCACATCTCTATTATACCAGCGGTACCACGGGCCGCCCCAAGGGGGTCATGCTGACCCACAAGAATGTCAAAAGCCATGCCTTGGGGACCATTGCGGAGCTTCACCTGACGGATCATGACCGGTGGTTTCACGTGGCGCCGCTTTTTCACCTGGCCGATGCCTGGGCCACCTTCGCGATCACCTGGGTTGGGGGAAAACACGTTCTCATACCGGCCTTTGACGCGGGAAAAGTCTGCCGCATGATCCAGGAAGAAAAAATCACACTCAGCAATCTGATTCCCACCATGCTCAACATGATGGTCAACCATCCGGATGTACAAAAATTTGACTATGCCAGCCTGCGGGTTGTGCTGAGCGGCGGCGCGTCCATTGCACCCGAGACGGTGCGGAAAATTATGGAAGCCTTTCAATGTGACTACATCCAGACGTACGGCATGACGGAGACCAGCCCCTATTTGACGCTTTCCATATTGAAGGATCATCTGAAAACCCTGACTGAAGAGGAGCAGTTCAAGTTCAAAGCCAAAACCGGACGGGAATTTATCGGTGTAAGTCTGAGGGTGGTGGATGAACAAGGCAATGATGTGGCCCTGGACGACAAACAGGTGGGCGAGATCATCGTAAAAGGGGATACGGTGACGCCGGGTTATTGGCGTTTGCCGGAGGAGACGGAAAGGGCCATCAAAGACGGCTGGCTCCATACCGGGGACCTGGCGGTGATGGACGCGGAACGATACGTGAATATCGTGGACCGTAAAAAGGATATGATCATTACCGGCGGAGAAAACGTTTATTCGTCGGAGGTTGAAAATGTGCTTTATACGCACCCCGATGTGTTGGAAGCGGCAGTCATCGGCGTACCGGATGCCCATTGGGGAGAGGCGGTCAAAGCCTGCGTGGTGTTAAAGGAAGCGCGGTCGGTTACCGGAGAAGAGATTATCGCCTATTGCCGAAAGGAGCTGGCGGGGTACAAAACCCCCAAGAGCGTGGATTTCTTAAAGGCTCTTCCCAAGACCGGTTCCGGGAAGATCTATAAGAAAGGCCTCAGGGAACCTTATACCGCATAGCGATTTTGTAAAAGAAATTCAATCGGTTCATCATTCACCATACGCGTGTGATTTCATAATCCGAAAGACGGGTGTCGCGGCTCAGAAGCAGCATCCCTTCTACCATCGCCTGTGCTATTAACATTCGGTCAAAAGGATCTCGGTGATGAAAGGGCAGTTTTGTCAATTTTGTGCAATGTTCTATTTCAACGGGAACCCAATTGATTGCATTGGCTTTCATTTCGTTTTGAATGGTTTTCAGCCACCCATTCTTAAGAGAGAGCTTTCCCAAGCTCATTTTAATGCATATTTCCCAAAGACTGGTTATGCTGAAAAACAGGCTGTTTTTCTGATCCAGGAACATTTCCCTTGCTGTTTCGCTGAGCTGCCTGTTGTCCGTTAAGAGCCAAAGAAAAGCATGGGTGTCCAGCAAAATTTTCATTCCATGTAATCCCTGAAGTCATCAAGTGGTTCATCAAAATCGTCAGCCATGTCCAGGATCAATCCCTTTGCATTACCGATTGTTCTGTGGCTGCGTACGCCCGGCAAAACATCCAGGCGTACTATCGGTTTGTTTCCTTTGGCGATAATGACTTCCTTTCCTTTAAGTGCCTCCTGGATCAATTTGGATAGTTGGGTTTTGGCTTCATGAATATTGACCTGAAGTGTTTCCATGACTGTCTCTAAAAAGAAAGTTGTTTTTAATTGGCTAGATTATCTAGCCAAATTGGGTTTGTCAAGAAAAACTGTGGTGATCGGCATAATAAGTTTCGTCACTCAAATCGGTCAAACATGTCCATCATTTCCTGCTTCATGCCTTTGGAAACGGATGTCAGTCGTTTCTCATCGAGCATGATGAACTCGGCGCGGCTTCGGACAAAAAGCTTATTTTCCGAGTCGACGATTTCGCCCCTGACGTCAATTTTGGCGTTGTCTGTCTCATTCAGGATTTTTCCCCGTGCGGTTAATGGGACGTCCAGCGGAACCGGTCTGATGTATTTGATGTTCATTTTCCGGGTAACCAGGAAGGTTCGCTTGAAATAGAGTACGGTCCAGGACATCACTTCATCCAAAAGGGTGGAAATGATGCCGCCGTGGACCATGTTTTCCCACCCCTCATGGTTCTTCCCAAGCGTAATGTCGGAACAGACCATGTCCCCCCTATGGTAAAACTGCATGTTCAACCCGATGGGATTGTCGGTGCCGCACGCAAAACAGTGGTGTCCTTGGAGCTTTTGAATGGGAACTTTAGGGTCGGTTTCGTTTAACATATGGGCTCATAATAAATAGATTTTTTTTATGATCGTCTCTGTTTCAGCATTCTTGGATCATCTTGTAACGCCGATTAATTCAGAAAGTCAAGAATTGACTAGTGTGTTCAAACAAAAAAGGATTTGCTTTTCGGTTTTCATAAAAGTTTTTTTATGGTAAATATATATACTTATACCGGTTTATTAATTTTTGGAGGCGTTTATGACGGAAAGTGACGGCCTGAAAGACCTTTTTACGCGTGAAGACCTTCAACGACTTTTTCCCGGGGAACGAGCCGATTCATTCTTTGAATCCCTTTTCGGAGATGCCGAAGAGGGGGCTTTTGATATCGGTCTGGCATTTAATGACCTTCGTGGAAACAAACTCCATTTCGAATTTCAATTGTACCAGCGTCCGGGAAAATGTTTGGCCTGCAATCTGACCTACGGCCTTCCCCAGGTATTTAAAAGGCACCCGGTGATCGATGTGGAGGGGGTGGTGGATGCGGTCGGAAGGCGGCTCAACGGAAAATTCCGGTGCAACGGATGGGAACTGGGTGCTACCAAGGAATTATCCAGGGAGCTTCATGTGATTCCCCTGGTCATTTCGCTGGAAAATCAAAATCAGTAAACTGCGCGTGGTTAAATGACGGGTTATGGCCGTAGCGGTGTTTGATTCAAGGTGATGGCTTTTCCGCCAGAACGGTGAACCATGTCATGTCATGATCCCATTCCTTAAGCGTACGATACCCTGCGTTTTTCAACTGCATTTTGAGATCTCTTGACTGGCTGCGCATCTGGCCCGATATAATCAGTCGTCGGGGGCCATCGGGGATACTTCTGTTCAGGAATTCCAGAATCACGTTGAACTGAATATTGGCCAAAATCAGATCGGCCCTCTCGTTTGCAAAATCCTCGGCTTTTCCCTGAACGGCCCTTATCCGCTCCGTCAATGCGTTCAATGCAAAGTTTTTCTCAGCGGTCTTAACGCAAAGGGGATTGAAATCCACCGCCAGCGTTTGCTCCGCGCCCAGAAGGGCCGCGGCAATGGCCAGGATGCCCGTTCCCGTTCCCAGATCCAGGACCCGACCCAACGGAGAAAGATCAGCCGCCAGCGAGAGCGCTTCAAGGCAAGTGTGGGTGGTTGGGTGAAGACAGTTGCCGAAGACGACGCCGGGATCCAGAAGGATCTTAATGAAGCCCTCATGGGGCGGACTTTCCAGCCAGGGGGGAATCACCAGAAAAGGTCCTATTTTCAAGGGATCCAGCCCGCCCCCCTGCCATTCTTCATAGGAGAAACGGAATCTGTCTTCAATATGAAGTTCGGGTTTGTCCTGCAGAAATCGATGGAGCGTTTCATCGGCGGGTGAATGGAAAAAAAGAAAGGCATTGTTTCCTTCAACCCAATTCCCGATGAAACTGTTCCCCAGTTTACCTTCATCCGATGCGGCCAATATGCCGTTCAGCAGGTAGATGTAGAGTTCTTCGTAAGGCATGTGGGATCAATCAATCGATTGGATGGAATGACAAATGGGTATGTGAATTGTCGTTTGCTCAACCGTCCCCGGATACATCCTTTGGACCGGGAACGGTTGAGGAGAAAATTGAATTTTGTTTACTTGCCGTCTTTCACGAACGCAAATCCACGTTCAATGGCTTTCTGGTTGGCTTCGAAAAATTTATCCTTCCCTTTCATGGCCGCCTGCATCCCTTCAACGGTCTCTTCAAGGGAGAGCAGTCCGGTCTTGGCGCAAACCGCCCCGATCATGACCATGTTACCGCCGCGGGCGTTTCCCACTTCCTTGGCCAGTTCCACGATGGGGACCTGCAAAAATTCCACGTCCGTGCGGGACGGTGTTTCGCTGATAAGGGATGCGTTCAGAAAAATAAGGCCTCCCTTGATGATGGTGGGTTCGAATTTGTCCAGGGAAGGACCATTCATGGCCACCAGCACATCCGGGTTGGAGGCCACGGGAGAGGCAATCTTCTTGTCTGAGACGGTCACCGTGCAGTTGGCGGTGCCGCCGCGCATCTCAGCCCCGTAAGAGGGAAAATAGGTGATGTTGAGCCCTTTGTGCATTGCGCCGTGGGAGAGAACATATCCCATGAGCAAAACACCCTGGCCGCCGAAACCTGCAAAAGTTGTCCGGGTAATCATTTTTTATCCTCGTAGCCGGTATTGTCTTTGATCACACCCAAAGGGTAGGTTTTTACCATTATCTCATTGACCCATTTCCAGGCATCTTTGGGTGACAGTTTCCAGTTGGTGGGGCAGGGTGAAAGCAATTCCACCAGGGAAAAACCCATGTCGTCCAGCTGGCACTGAAATGATTTCTTGATGGCCTTCTTCGCCCGTCTGATCTCTTTGAGGGAGGTCAATGCGCAACGTTCCACGTATACGACACCGTCACTGACGGCCAGCATTTGTGAAATATCAATGGGATTGCCGTGGAGGCGCTGATCCCTGCCGCCGGGAGTCGTGGTGGCATTCTGTCCCAGTGTGGTGGTGGGGGCCATCTGACCGCCGGTCATGCCGTATATGGCATTATTGATGAATATGGTGGAGATTCGTTCGCCCCGGTTCGCTGCGTGAATGGTTTCCGCGGTACCGATGGCAGCCAGGTCGCCGTCACCCTGATAGGTGAGGACCAGCTTGTCGGGTTGAACCCGTTTGATGCCCGTGGCCACGGCCAACGCACGTCCGTGTGGGGCCTCCACCATGTCAAAGTTGAAGTAGTTGTAGGCCAAAACGGCACAGCCCACGGGGGGAACCCCGATGGTCATTTCACGAAGGTTCATTTCGTCCAGGCATTCCGCCACCAGGCGATGGGCGATGGAGTGTCCGCAACCGGGGCAATAATGGGTCGGGTTGTCCTTTAAGGACTGGGGAAAACCAAATATTTTCTCATATGCGACTTGTGCGCTCATACGTCTATCCTCCGGCCTATTTTTCCGTCACCTCTGGCAGCGGATCTCAGAAAATCGGCCACGTCCGCCGGGGTGGGAATGATTCCCCCGGGCAGTCCGTAGAAATAAATTTCCGCTCGCTCACCCACGCTCAGCATTACATCTTCTACCATTTGTCCCATGGACAGTTCAAAAACGGCTATTTTGGAGACTTTTGATGCCAGTTCCCGCAAAGGCGCTTTCGGATAGGGCCAAAGGGTAATGGGACGGAAAAGGCCTGCATTCAGTTTGTCGGCCTTTAATTCTTCGATGGCGCTTTCGGCGATTCGAGCGGCCGTGCCGTACGCCACCACGATCATTTCGTCATCGTCCTGAACATTGCTGTCCCAGCGCGTCTCAACGGCCGTGATTTCATCGTATTTCTCCTGCAGGTGCAGGTTGTGCTTGTAGAGTTCGCCGTCCTGTCCCAGAAGCATGGAGAAAACGGCCCGGGGTTCACGGCCCTTGCATCCGTCCAGGATCCAGTCCTTTTTGGGGAGACCTTCAGGTTCAATGAAATCCTGAAATACCACCGGTTCCATGACCTGCCCCATGAGGCCGTCACCCAGCAGCATGACGGGTGTGCGGTATTTGTCCGCCATGTCAAAGGCGACAAACGTCAAGTCCGCCAGTTCCTGACTGCCGGCCGGTGCGAGGACCGGCGTGCGGTAGTCGCCATGGGCGCCGCCACGGGTCGCTTGAAAATAGTCGGCGGCCGAAGGGGCAATATTGCCAAGCCCGGGCCCGCCCCGCATCATATTGATGATAACACCCGGCAGTTCCGACCCGGCCATATAGCTGATCCCTTCCTGTTTCAGGGAAACGCCGGGTGATGATGAAGACGTCATGACCCGTCCTCCGGCAACGGAAGCGCCAAGCACCATGTTAATGGATGCCAATTCGCTCTCAGCTTGAATAAACGTACCCCCGACATCCAACATTCTTGCGGAAAGATATTCCGGCAGTTCATTCTGGGGTGTAATGGGATAGCCGAAATAGTAGCGGCACCCCGCACGGACGGCCGCTTCTCCAACGACCTGGGAACCATTCATTAACATTTTTTCACTTGGCACGGTACACCTCAATCGCTACTTCGGGACAGACGGTGGCGCATTGTTTGCACGCGATACATCCCTTTTCGCCTTCTGATACGTTTTCTTTGAATTTCGCTGGCGAGTATCCCTTTTTGTTCGGATTTTCGTCCACCTCGATCATGTCGTTCGGGCAGGTGTCAATGCAGATATAGCATCCTTTGCACCGTTCCCTGTTGATCGCTATTTTTCCCTTTTTCGTCTTTTTAGTCATAATCCGATGTCCATTTATTTGGGGGCTGATGAAGCATTTTTCAAAGGTCTTAAAGCGGAAATTTCTATTGACAAAGGTTCGTTTTGTCAAGGGAAATTTTTTTCCACATAATTTTTTTTAAAAAAATGAGGGATCCCGGAGCCTGTGGATCGGGCGGTCTTTCTCTCTGATGAAGGAATCGTTTCGTGCCGGTGAACAGACAACCATGACACTTTTGGTTTTTCCTTGACAAACCTCTTGAGCAGTATGATAAATAGTTCCCTTAAATAGTGGGCGGGATTCATTTTGGGAGTTTTTTTGAATTTTGGCCCTGTCATTCACCCACACTATCAAAAAGCGGAACAAACAATGCAACTCACTGAAAAACAGATAGACTATTGTATGGAATGCGGCGTGTGCACCGGAAGTTGCCCCGTAAACAAAGTGCTTCCAACCTTTTCACCCAGGCAAATGATCAAGAAGGCGTTGAGGGATCCCGAGGGAGATCCATACCTTGATCCCGGTCTCTGGGCGTGCCTGGGTTGCGCCCGCTGCAGCACACGATGTCCCGTTGAAATCGATTTTCCCGAATTCGTTCGTTATCTCAGACGGAAGGCGCGGGACGTGGGGAATCTTCCCCAGGAAAGCCATCACGGGATCATGCAATCTGTTGCCGAGCTTCAATTGAACGACCGGACCCAGAACCGCACCGCCTGGGCCGAAGGGGTGGGCAATTTCGCGGAGACGGGAGATGTTTTTTACTTCGTGGGGTGCCTCCCCTATTTTGAAGTGGTGTTCGAATACCTGGAACTGTCGCCCCTCGAAAGTGCCAAAAGCGTTTTGAAGTTGCTGAACAAACTGGGAATTACCCCGGTGATCAGCAATGATGAACGCTGTTGCGGCCATGATGCCCTCATGAGCGGAAATGAAGCGACATTCAAGAAGCTGGCGGAGAAAAATCTGGAAGTGATCAAGGCTTCGGGGGCCAAGACCGTCCTTTTCAGCTGCCCGGAAGGGTATGCCACCTTCAAAAAGCAATATTCGAAACATTTCGGCTCCCTTCCCTTTGAGGTGTTGCACATGACGGAGTTTCTGGCCCGTGAACTGCCCGCATCCGGACTGGAATTCAAGCCTTCCAGCAACGGGGCCGTCACATTTCATGATCCCTGTCGTCTGGGAAGGGATTCCGGGATCTATGAGGCCCCCAGGGACCTGCTCGATAGTATTCCGAATGTGAACCTCACGGAAATGGGACGGAACAGGGCGAACGCTCTTTGCTGCGGAACCAGCGCATGGATGGAATGTGCCGGTTGTTCCAGGTCCATACGGCTGGAGCGTCTTCAGGAGGCCCTGGATACGGGAAGCAGCACCATGGTGACGGCCTGTCCCAAATGCCAGATCCATTTTACCTGCGCTCAGCGCACAGCGGAGATGGATCTTAAGATCAAAGACCTTTATGCCTATCTTTCGGAGCACCTCAGCGGTGAATGATGGGCCCTAGTTTCGGATTGTGAATTTCGGATTGAGGAGTCTTTAATATGAAATCTGAGAATAGTCAAAAAGTGCAAGGGGCTGTGATGGTTGTGGGCGGCGGTATCGCCGGCATGCAGTCAGCCTTGGACCTGGCGGATGCGGGGTTTTATGTCCACTTGGTGGAAAAAACACCGGCCATCGGCGGGGTGATGGCCCAGCTGGACAAGACGTTTCCCACCAACGACTGTGCCATGTGAATTATTTCTCCGAAACTGGTCGAGGTCGGCCGGCACACCAATATCGAGCTGCACACCTGTTCAGATGTTGACGAAGTGAATGGAGAAGAGGGGAATTTTGAGGTAACGCTCACCAAAACGCCGCGATTTATTGATCCCGATGCCTGCACCGCATGCGGGGATTGCGCGGAAGTATGCCCTGTTTTGCGGCCCAGCGAATATGATATGGAACTGGTGAACCGCAAAGCCACCTATAAGCCGTATGCCCAGGCCATCCCCGGCGGTTTTGCCATAGAGAAAAGGGACATTGCACCCTGCCGAATGGCATGTCCCGCCAATCTGAATGTCCAGGGTTATGTTCAGATGGTGAAAGAGGGCAAATACCGGGAAGCCGTGGAAATCATCATGCGGGATTTGCCTCTGCCCGGTGTGCTGGGCCGTGTATGCCCCCACCCCTGCGAAAAGAGCTGCAGGCGCCTGGAATTGGATGAACCCGTCTCCATACGGGAACTAAAGCGTGTTGCGGCCGATCATACCAACCTCCAGGAGATTCCGGTACCTGAAGTGGCGGCCCAAAAGGAAAGGGTTGCCGTGGTGGGATCCGGACCGGCGGGTCTGACGGCTGCCTACCATCTGTCGCTGGCAGGATACAAGGTAAGCATTTACGAAGCCATGCCCGAACCGGGCGGTATGATGCGCTACGGCATTCCCGCCCATCGCCTTCCGAGGGCGGTCCTGGATAATGAAATCGAAAACCTGAAACGCTACGGCATTGAAATTCACACCAATACAGCCGTTGGAAAAGACATTACCCTGGAAGAACTGCAGGAACACGGTGCAAAGGCCATATTTTTAGGTCCCGGCGCCTGGAAAGGCTTGAAGCTGCGGCTTGCGGGCGAGGAAACGGAGGGTGTTCGGGATGTGACCAGTTTCCTGACGGATGTGGAGTTGGGTAACATCAAGAAGCTTCAAGGCAAGGCCGTCATCATCGGGGGTGGGCATTCCGCTCTCGACGGCGCCCGGACGGCACTGCGGCTCGGGGCGGACGAGGTGAACATTATTTACAGACGTTCGCGGTCGGAAATGCTGGCCGAGCCTGAGGAGATCGAAGAAGCCGAAAAAGAAGGGATTAAGATCCATTTTCTGGTGGCACCCATCCGAATTTCTGACAAGGACGGCAAAACCGACGGCATCGAGTGCATCCGCACCCGGTTGACAGCGGCCGATACCACCGGCAGACGAAAACCGATCCCCATTGCCGATTCGGAGTTTTTCATCGAGGCGTCCCACATCATTCCCGCCATTGGCCAGGAACCGGATCTTGGTTTCCTGGATGAAAGATTTAATGCGGAAGTGTCAAAATGGAATCTCCTGAAGGTGAACGGCGAAACACTTCAAACCAGTATTCCGGGCGTTTTTGCCGGCGGTGACGTCATTACGGGACCCGCCACGGTGATCGAAGCGGTGGATGCGGGAAAGCGGGCGGCCCGATATATGGTGAAGTACCTCCAGGGCGAGGAACTCCCCACCGAATGGCAGGAAGAACCCCCTTACGGAGAGAACTGGGTGGAGATTCCCGACGATGCGCCCACCCTGAACCGGATGCGGGTTCCCACCCTGCCGGTGGAAGAGCGGCTTCCCGGTTTTAAGGAAGTGAGCTTGCAGGTGGATGAAGAAACCGCACGTTCCGAGGCGGCCAGGTGTCTCAACTGTGGCGGATGCTGTGAGTGCTACGAGTGCGTCAAGGCCTGTAAGGCGCAGGCGGTCACCCTTGAAACCCACGCCGAAGGGGTGAAAAAGGTTTCCCTGAACGTGGGAGCGGTGATTCTGGCCCCCGGTTTTAAGCCGTACGATCCTTCGGAATACGACACATACCGCTATGCCAGCTTCCCCAATGTCATCACCAGTATGGAGTTTGAGCGGATCCTGAGTGCCACGGGCCCCTACATGGGTCATGTGCAACGGCCCTCGGACGGGGCCGCGCCCAAAAAGATTGCCTGGCTGCAGTGTGTGGGCTCAAGGGATATCAACCGTTGCGATCACAGCTATTGCTCTTCCGTGTGTTGCATGTATGCGGTAAAAGAGGCGGTGATCGCCAAGGAACATTCGGGCGGGGAGTTGGACGCCGCCATCTTTTTCATGGACATGCGGACTTACGGGAAGGATTTTGAACGGTATTACGACCGTGCCCGGGAGGAACAGGGGGTTCGCTTTATCAGGTCCCGTATTCATTCCGTTGCGGAAGATGACGAGACCCATGATCCCATTCTGAATTATGTCGACGAAAACGGGGACATGCATTCCGAACGATTTGACCTGGTAGTTCTTTCGGTGGGCCTTGAAACCCAGAAATCCCTGGTGGAACTGGCGGATAAGCTGGAAGTGGCGCTCGATTCCGATAATTTCGTGGAAACAAGAGCCTTCAGTCCGGTGGAGACGTCCCGTCCCGGCATTTATGTGTGCGGGGCCTTCCAGGAGCCCAAGGATATTCCCATTTCCGTCATGGAGGCCAGCGCCGCAGCCTGCGATGCCAAAGGAAAGCTCGCCGCGGCCCGGGGCACCCAGGTAAAAGAAAGAAGCTATCCCGTGGAGCGGGATGTATCCGGAGAAGAACCGCGTGTGGGTGTTTTTGTGTGCAATTGCGGCATTAATATCGGCGGCATCGTCAATGTGCCCGAGGTGGCGGAATACGCCAAAACCCTGCCGGGCGTCGCCTATGTGGAGGATAACCTGTTTACCTGTTCCCAGGATACCCAGGACAAGATCCGGGAGGTTATCGAACGGGAGGGGTTGAACCGCGTCATTGTGGCGGCCTGCACACCCCGGACCCATGAGCCGTTGTTTCAGGAAACCATGCGGGATGCAGGGCTCAACAAATATCTTTTTGAGATGGCCAATATCCGCAACCAGTGCTCCTGGGTTCACAGCAAGGAAAAGGAAGAGGCGACCCGGAAATCCAAGGATTTGGTGCGCATGGCGGTGGCCCGTGCTCAGTTGATTCAACCCTTGCCTCAGCCCACCATTGATGTGGACAGCAAGGCGCTGGTCATCGGCGGTGGTATTTCCGGCATGACCGCGGCGTTGGGGCTGGCCGACCAGGGATACCACACCTATCTGGTGGAGCAGTCCGATGTTCTGGGCGGCAATGCGATCATGCTCAATGAGACCTGGCGGGGAGACAAAATTTCCGATCAGCTTAAGGAAATGGCGGCGCAGGTCGAAAATCACGCGCTCATTGACGTGTATAAGGGGGCCGGCATAAAGGATGCAAAGGGGTTTGTGGGTAATTTTGAGACCACCATTTCTCACAATGGATCGGATACGACGCTGAAACACGGCGCTGTTGTGGTGGCGGTGGGTTCCGAGGAATACAAGCCCACTGAATACCTCTACGGCGATGATGACCGGGTGTTGAGTCACCTGGAGTTCGACGTGGCGTTCATGGCCGATGATGATCGGGTGAAAAAGGCCGATTCCGCCGTTTTTATCCAGTGCGTGGGCTCCAGGGAGCCTGAAAGACCCTATTGCTCAAAGGTCTGTTGTACCCACAGCATCAAGAGTGCCCTGGAATTGAAAACGATCAACCCCGACATGGATGTCTTTGTCCTGTATCGGGATATCCGGACCTACGGACAACGGGAGTCTCTTTACCGTGAGGCCAGGGAAAAGGGCGTGATTTTCATCCGATATGACCTGGAGAGCAAACCGCGGGTCCAAAAAGAGGGAGAGCGGCTGGTGGTAACGGTCCGGGACCATATCCTGGATCGGGATATTCAAATGAGTCCCGATCTGCTGGTGCTGGCAAGCGCCATCGTTCCCAGGGACAACGAACCCTTGGCCCAGATGTACAAACTTTCCCTGAATGAAGACGGTTTCTTCATGGAAGCCCATGCCAAGCTGCGACCCGTTGAATTTGCATCGGAGGGTACTTTTCTGGCGGGCATGGCCCACTATCCAAAACCCATTGAGGAGAGCGTGGCCCAGGCCAAGGCCGCCGCATCCAGGGCCTCCGTGGTCCTTAGTAAGGAAACCCTTTCCGTGGAAGGGGTGGTTTCCCACGTGAACGAACATTATTGCATCGGCTGCGGCATGTGCGGGGATGCCTGCCCCTACGGCGCCATCGGCCTGGTGGATCTGGAGACGGGCGGTCAGGTGTCCCGGGTGCAGCCGGCCCTTTGCAAGGGGTGTGGCGCCTGTGCCGTGGCATGTCCCACGGGAGCGGCGGCGGTATTCCATTATGACGACCAGGAAGTTCTGACCATGGTGGATGCGGCACTGGATTAATGACTGGCCATTGAGGATGGACTGTCCAAATTCGACAGGCCAAACGGAGTGTATCTGATGAGTGATGTATTTGATCCCAAAATCGTAACATTTGCGTGTAACTGGTGCGCTTATTCTGCCGCTGATCTGGCAGGGGTGAGCCGTTTTCAATATCCGCCCAATATGAGGATTATCCGTGTGATGTGTTCGGGCAGGGTGAATCCCAATTTTATCCTCGAGGCGTTTCAAAAAGGGGCCGACGGTGTCCTTGTGGCGGGGTGACACATTGGTGACTGCCATTACCTGGATGGTAATGTAAAAGCGGAAAAGATGTTCAACCTGACGCGGAACCTCATTGACATACTGGGTATTGATACGGAAAGGGTCAGGCTTGAATGGATTTCCTCTGCGGAAGGCACACGGTTTGCCGAGGTGGCCAGGGAATTTACCGAAGAAATCCGGTCTCTGGGACCCGCATCGATGAAAGAGGCGGCCTGATAAGCAGCTGTTGGCGAATTGCTGACGGCTGACAGCTAAAAAATAGGAGAAATATCGTGAGTAAGGATATTCTTGTAATTGGAGGCGGCATTGCCGGAATCCAGTCTTCGCTGGATCTGGCCGAGATGGGATTCAAGGTCCACCTGGTGGAACGGCTTCCCAGCATCGGCGGAAAAATGGCCCAGCTGGACAAGACCTTTCCCACCAACGACTGCGCCATCTGAATTCTTTCGCCCAAGATGCTGGATGTCGGTCGACATCCCAACATTGAACTTCTGGCCTATTCGGAAGTTCTGGAGGTCAAGGGGGAAGAAGGCGATTTCAAGGTAACCGTTAAACGGAAAGCCCGATATGTAGACGAAGACAAGTGCACCGGCTGCGGCGCATGCAAGGAAAAATGCCCGACGGTGCTGATCGATGACTTTAACGAAGGACTTGGGGAGCGGCGTGCCATCTACAGCTGGTTTGCCCAGGGGATTCCCTCCACCCACACCATCGATCCGGACCATTGTCGACAGCTAAACGGCAAAAAGTGTGGTATCTGCGCCAAAGTCTGCCAGGCCAACGCGGTCAATTTCGAGCAGAAGGACCGGAATATTGAGCTGGATGTGGGGGCCATTATTGTGGCTTCCGGCTATGAGGTGTTTGATCCCTCTCGAATTCCCGAGTACCAGTACCGTGAAATTCCCAATGTGGTGACGGCCATTGAGTTTGAGAGGCTCCTCAGTGCCAGCGGTCCCACCGGCGGGCATCTGGATCGGCCATCGGATCTGGCCGTTGAAGCGGAGATCGAAACCCTGAAAAAGGCACATGGGAAGTCGCTGAAGCAGTTGAAAAAACTGGAGGAAAAATTCGGCGAGACTTCCGCCGATTTCTACGCTAAATACAAAGAAGGTCAATATGAGGGGGACAAGGACCGGGAGAAATGGGCGGACAAATATGAAAAACATCTGACCGTTGAGGAGCCCCTTCTAAAGCTCGAGGCCAAGGCTGAGAAATTTCAGACGGCCAAGAAACTGGCCTTTATTCAATGCGTGGGTTCCCGGGATTTGCGCTTTTACCCCTTTTGTTCCGGCTATTGCTGCATGCACTCCATCAAAGAAGCCATCATTGCGCGGGAGCACGAGCCCGAAACCACTTCAACCATTTTCGGTATGGATATCCGTGCCGTTGGAAAGGGTTTTGAGGAATATAAAGTGCGGGGCGGCAATCAGTCCGGCATCACCTATGTGAGAGGAAGGGTGGCGGAGATCAACGAGGGCCCCGGCAACAACCCTGTTCTGACCTATGAGGATACCCGGGAAGGCGTCGTGAAGAGCGAGGCCTTTGACTTGGTGATTCTGGCCACGGCTTGCGCCCCTTCCAGCGGAAATCCGGAATTGGCCAAGATCTTAGGTGTTGAACTGAACCCGTTCGGCTTTTTCAAGACCGACCCGTCGCAACCCATGGACACCACCCGGGCCGGTATTTTCACCTGCGGTTGTGCGCACAGCCCCATTGATATTCCGGAATCCGTGGCCCAGGCCAGCGGAGCGGCCGCCCGAGCGGCGCGAACGGTGATGGGTGCAGGTATGCGAAAAGCATCATGAAGGAGTCTGACAGCATGAGCAAACAGAAAGAAGAAATACGACCCCAAGCCGCCCAGATTGAAAAAAAGGGGGAAGGGGCGGAAGCGCAACGGATCGGCGTGTTTATCTGCGACTGCGGTTCAAACATCGCCGGGCACATTGATTGCGCCGAGGTGACCCGGTATGCATCCACCCTCCCCGGTGTAGTCTATGCCAAGGAAAACCTGTACACCTGTTCTGAAGCCGGGATCGGGGAGATCATGAACGGCATCAAGGATAATGATCTGAGCCGTGTGGTGGTGGCCTCCTGCTCCCCTCGAACCCACCAGCCTCTTTTTTCCAGTTCCTGTGGCCAGGCCGGGCTCAACCCATACCTTTTTGAGATGGCCAATATCCGGGACCAGTGCTCGTGGGTGCACATGGGAGACCGGGAGGGGGGAACGGAAAAAGCCAAGGACCTGGTACGCATGGCGGTCGCCAAGGCGGCTTTCCTTGAGCCGCAACAGGAAATCGAAGCTTCTCTGACCCCGAGAGTTCTGGTGGTCGGCGGCGGTGTGGCAGGTCTTTCGACAGTGGAGACGCTGGCCGATATGGGCCTGGATGTGGTGTTGGTGGAAAAGGCCCCTGAACTGGGCGGTTTTCTGAACCGAATCGACCGGCTTTTTTCAGGAGAGAAAGCATCGGACTTTGCAGCCGGTCTGATAGAAAACGTTGAATCCAAATCCAACGTGAAGGTTTATCTGAACGCTCGGATGGAAACAGTGGGCGGATATATCGGTAATTACCGGATCGGCATCCGTCAGGGGGACGGCACGCTGGTTGATGAGCTGGTGGGTTGCATCGTTGTGGCAACCGGAGCTCTGCCCCTGGTACCGCAGGGACTCTACGGATATGACGGCAAAAAGATCATTACCCAGGCGGAACTGGAAGAGCGGTTTCAGGACGGCACATTCGATGCCGAACGGGTGGTAATGATTCAATGCGTGGGGGCCCGCTGTGAAGAAAGGCAGTATTGTTCCAGGATCTGCTGCCAGAATGCGGTCAAGAATGCACAGTTCATCAAACAGGGAAATCCCGATGCCCAGGTTCGTATCCTCTATCGGGATATGCAGATGTACGGCACCGAAAAGGAAAAAATGCTGTGGGATGCCCGAGGAATGGGCATCCGTTTCGATGTCTATGATCCCGAGCAACCACCGGAAGTCAAAGACGGAGAGGTTCGTTTCCTGCAGGTTCTCACCGGAGAGACCGAAACCGTTCCCTATGATCTGGTGGTGCTTTCAACACCTTTGGTTCCCAGAGAAGACGCATCGGAACTTTCAAAGCTTTTGCGGGTGCCCATCGACCAGAATCGTTTCTTTATGGAAGCCCATGCTAAGCTGCGGCCCCTCGATTTCGCAACGGACGGCATTTTTCTATGCGGCTCCGCCCGTTATCCCGCCAATGTGGAAGAAGCAAGGTCCCAGGGCCTGGGTGTCGCATCCAGGATCGCCACCATCCTTTTCAAAGAGAAACTGGTCACCAGTGCCATTGTAGCGGAGATTAACGGTGACACCTGTGTGGGGTGTCTGGGCTGTGTAGAGATGTGCCCCTATGAGGCCATACAATATCTGCCCGATAGAGGCATCTGTGAGGTGAACCGGATTCTTTGCAAAGGGTGTGGGTGTTGTGCTTCCACATGTCCGTCTCAGAGTGCTACGCTGAAAGGCTACAAGCCGCAGCAGCTGCTGAGCCAGATTAAAGCGGTATGCTGAGTTGGCCAATGGCTGACAGCTAAAAGCTTTTTAAATTTATGAGGATCAATTATGAGTGACGTTAATTTCGAACCCAAAATCGTTTGCTTTTTGTGTACATGGTGAGCATACGCCGCTGCTGACCTGGCTGGGGTTAGTCGACTGCAGTATCCAACGAACATCAGAACTGTTCGGGTGATGTGTTCCGGTAGTGTGTCCCCTCACCATATTTTGAGGGCATTTCAACAGGGGGTGGACGGCGTTTTTGTGGGTGGGTGACACCTGGGCGACTGCCATTACCTGTATGGTAATTATGCGACCAAAAAGAGGATCGGTTTTTTAAGGGAACTCCTGGCGTTTGTGGGGATCGAATCGGACCGGTTGAGATCCAGGTGGATCTCTTCGGCGGAAGGTCCGGAATTCGCCCATGAAATCATCGATTTTATTGACAGCCTCAAGGCAATAGGCCCGTCTCCCATAAAGCAGACGGAAGAAGCGTTGCGCGCTGCCTGAAGCATTGCGTCAACCCCATATTTTACTCCCGGATAAGTGCCCGGGTTAGGATATTTCCATGAGTGAAAACGTAAAAAAGAAGGTCAAAGAACTGCTCGCCTCCGGAAAAATCAGTGGGTTTTTAGGCTTGAGCAATAAATACGGACAAGTCGGTCCCCATCTGTTCAAGGATGAAAACGACTTGGACCATCTGGTTGTGGGGGACTGGAAGCAGCCCGGAGATACCCGGTATTCTCTCAATAAGCAGCTCATACACCTTGCGCTGAAATACCCGGATGAGACGTTTGGTGTGCTGATTCGAGGCTGCGATGAACGCGGATTGAAGTCTCTTTTTACATGGAACCAGCTGAATCCGGAAAAGGTAATTTCGGTAGGGGTGGCCTGTCCGCCCATGCTGGCGGCCTATTGTGAATGCCGAAAACCGTTTCCCGATGAATTTGTGGAAGGGGAAAAGACGGAAGGGGTTGAAGCGCTTTCCGTTGCAAAAGTTGACAATCTTGATCTGGCGGAACGATTTGCCTTCTGGAAAGAAACATTTTCCCGCTGTATCAAGTGTTATGGTTGCCGGGATGTGTGTCCCATGTGCTTTTGTAAAGAGTGTGCCCTGGAAGACGACAACTTGGTGGCAACCGGAAATATTCCCCCTGAAATCCCCGTCTTTCACGTGACGCGGGCCATACACATGGTGGGGCGCTGTATTGACTGCGGGCTTTGCAATGAAGCGTGTCCGGCGGATATTCCGCTTCGCACCCTTTATAAAAAAGTTGCCGATATCATTGACGATCAATTCCAGTATCGACCCGGATACACCGAAGGGAAATCCCCTCTGAATATTCTGGGTACCGGTGCTGAGGGGTAAAGCAAAGAGAGGAATGCCCATGGAGTACAAGACCGTATTGACGACCTGCACCCATTGCGGTTGCGGTTGTGGTTTTTATCTGGAGGTGCTTGACGGTCAGATTATTGATACCATTCCCTGCAAGACCAATCCGGTCAGCCAGGGAAAACTCTGCATTAAGGGCTGGAATGTTCACGAATTTGTTCAAAGCCCGAAACGTCTGACCAAGCCGCTGGTCCGCAAGAACGGCGAGCTGGTGGAAGCGAGCTGGGACGAGGCTCTGGATTTTGCGGTGGAAAAGCTCAAGAGCATCAAAGCATCCCATGGCGGCGATGCCGCAGCCTTTCTGACCTCGGCCAAGGTGACCAACGAAGAAAATTATCTGTTTCAAAAATTCGCCCGGGCGGCAGTGGGAACCAATAATGTGGACCACTGCGCACGCCTCTGACACTCATCCACCGTGGCAGGTCTTGCCGCGGCGTTTGGAAGTGGGGCCATGACCAATTCCATCGAGGAGATTCAGGATGCGGAGTGCGTTTTCGTGATCGGCTCCAACACCACATCGAGCCATCCCCTGGTGGCCACCCGGATTTTCAGGGCCAAACAAAAAGGCGCCAAACTGGTGATTGCAGATCCGAGGAGAATACAATTGGTCTCGGAAGCGGACCTCTATATGCGCCAGAAGCTCGGGACCGATGTGGCCCTGTTAAACGGCATGATGTACGTGATTCTGGAGAAGAACTGGCACAATCCTTCCTTTATTGAGGAGCGCACCGAGGGATTTGACGCACTTAAAGAGGTCCTCGAAGAGTATACACCTGAAAAGACCGCCGAGATCACGGGTGTCCCGGCAGAAGATATTATCAAGGCTGCGGAATATTACGCCACTGCGCAAACCGCCACCATTGTTTATTGCATGGGTATTACCCAGCATGTCACCGGTGTCGACAATGTCAAAAGTCTGGCCAATCTGGCCATGCTCACCGGACAAATCGGAAGGGAATCCACCGGGGTCAATCCCTTGCGGGGGCAGAACAACGTGCAGGGTGCCTGTGACATGGGCGGCTTGCCCAATGTCTATCCGGGATATCAGCCCGTGACGGCCATCGATACCCAGAAAAAGTTCAGCGATGCCTGGGGAGCGAAGCTTTCGGATCAGCTCGGCCGTACCATTCCGGAGATGTTGGAGGGACTTGATGACGGTTCCGTCAAGGCCATGTTTATCATGGGGGAAAATCCGGTGCAAAGCGACCCGGATATGGCCCACGTGAAAAAGTCCCTTTCAAAAGCGGAACTGCTGGTGGTTCAGGATATTTTTATGACACCAACGGCCCAACTGGCCCATGTGGTTTTACCGGGTGGCTGCTACGCTGAAAAAGACGGTACGTTCAGTAATACGGAACGTCGGGTTACCCGCGTTCGAAAAGCCGTTGACCCACCGGGTGATGCGCGGGCGGACTGGGAAATCATCTGTGATATTTCAAGCCGGTTCGGATATGAAATGAAATACGAATCGCCGGCGGCCGTCATGGATGAAATCGCTTCGCTGACACCGTCATACGGTGGTATTTCCTACGATCGTCTGGAAGGTGAAGGGATTCAATGGCCCTGTCCGGACAAGGACCATCCGGGAACTAAATTTCTTCACAAGGACGCATTTGCGCGGGGAAAGGGCCTTTTTCATGCCATTACCTACCAACCGCCTGACGAAGTCGTGGATGAGGAATATCCTTTCTGGTTGACCACCGGCCGGGTATTCGCCCATTATCATACGGCCACCATGACCCGGAACTGCCCGCGATTGGATGCGGAAATTCGGGAAGGGTTTCTGGAATTGAACCCGGAAGATGCTAATAATCTCGGTGTCTCGGATGGCGACATGGTGACCGTAAGTTCAAGGCGGGGTACCCTGAATGTGAAAACGACGGTGACCGACCGGGTGGATGCGGGCGTTTTGTTCCTCCCCTTTCATTTTCTGGAAAGTAACGCCAACGTGCTGACAAACCCTGCCTTTGATCCCATCGCCAAGATTCCCGAGTTTAAGGTGTGTGCCGCGAAATTGGAGAAGGCAGCATAATACGGAAGTTTCCATAAATCTAAAATCTTTCCGAGCCGGTTTTTTAACCGGCTTTTTTTATAGGACTAAAGTTTCACCGTTTTTGAACCTTTTCCAATTTTTCCAGCCAGTTCCGCGCATTTTTTTTATTATGCGCAGAGAATTTTGGCACGAAAAATGAAAATTTTTTCAATTTTTATGCCAATAAATTCAACTAGTTATTTAACTTTTTACCCTTGAAATTCGCTCCATCTCGTGATAGGATTCGATAACAACTTATTGATATTCCATCGGAAAGGAGCTTGGCAACATGTTTATTCTAAACGATATCTTAAAGCCTCTACAAAATGCTTTTTCTTCCACCAATCTCGGCAGGGAACG
>ADZZ01000712.1 GCA_000179315.1 delta proteobacterium NaphS2 | reverse complement strand
GGTCTCAGACCCCGGAGAGGCGCCATTGACTTGCCATTCGCCAATGGTCATTTTGACTTCCGTCAAAGTTAAAACGTCGTCCCTCTCAACTAATCCTTTCGAGGCTCAATCCCTTCAACCTTATGGCTTACGGCCTATCGTCTCGCTGTCCTACGCTTAATCTCGGGGATTACTCCCGTCGATCCAAGGACTCACTACCCAGTGGCTGGCCAGCCTTCCGGGGCGGGATTCACACCCGCTAAAATATGCGACCTTGCCCGGCCGCACAACTTATTGATATTCCATCGGAAAGGAGCTTGGCAACATGTTTATTCTAAACGATATCTTAAAGCCTCTACAAAATGCTTTTTCTTCCACCAATCTCGGCAGGGAACGAGCACACTGGTTCTCTTATGCCATCCTGGCTTTCATCATCCCTTTCACTTCATCTATCTCTTCAAACGTGTTGCGTTGCCTCAATACCTTGTTTGGGCTCAACATTAACAAACGTCGATTCTACACCTTTATGGCTTCCAACAAAATACCATGGCATAACCTATGGGCCGCCTTATGGCACCTCATTCCTGACCCCTTGTCCGATGGGCGACTTATGATCGCATTAGATGATTTCATCAATCCAAAGACAGGTCGCAACATCTTCGGATGTTCTCATATCTTCGATCATGCYGCAAAGGACAATCAATCCAAATATCCATGGGCACAGAATGTGGTTCTTATTGGTCTGTTAAAGGTCATCAAAGGACGATGGGCTTGTCTCCCCCTTTCACAGCGATTTTATTTGCCCCAAAAGGCCATAAATGCCAAATCGGACAATATGAGGGTTGCCGGAAAGGTCGTTTCTTTCCAAACCAAACTCCAACAAGCTGTCGAGATGGTAATTCAGGTAGCTCAACACTTTGCCGGCGTTGACATAATAATCGTTTGTGACAGCTGGTTCGGAAATAACGGCCTGTTCAAACCCCTCCGCACTAAACTCGGAAATTTTGTTCATTTGCTTTCAAGATTACGTTCCAATACCGTACTGTACTCCATCCCCAAGATCGGTTCTTCCAAAAAGCCGGGAAGACCCAAAAAATATGGCAGCAGGTTGGGTTCGTGCGCTGAAATGGCGGCGGCATTCATGGCGTACGCTTCAACCTATCACGTCTTCCTGTACGGAAAATACCGTGAAGTCAACGCATACTCCCAAATCGTTATGCTCAAAACACTCAAGTGCCCTGTCCGGGTTGTCTGGGTCTTTCGAAAAACACAGTGGATCGCAATCTTCTCCACGGACTTGAAGCTGTCGGTTGAGCAAATTATCGAGTATTATGGGGCCAGGTGGAAAATCGAGTCGGGTTTCAAGGAGATCAAGCAAGACATTGGAAGCAGCAAAAGCCAAACCCGCAATGCACAGGCAGTGATCAATCACATCAATTTTTCCATAATGGCCGCAACAATCATTTGGATCTATGGTTCACGGCTCGAAAACATTCCCGAACGCAGGCACAAGGTCAAGGGTCGCAACAGTTTCGCCTTTTCCGACCTGAGACATATCATCGCTAAGTCCGCATTGAGCGATGATTTTCATGCCGTTTGCAACCAAGACAACAAACTGCCCCGAAAATCTTTCCTGGAGGCGTTGCTGCGCATGGTCGGCTGATCAAGCCGGGGGCATTTTCTGTGAAACTTCAGTTTAAAACCTCTTATTTTTTTAGGGCGCGATTCCCAGGTTTTCCGTCGCAATAAATTCGGGTTTTCGGGTGCGGCTATGCTGCTTTACCCTTTTTTGCCATGGACATGCGGGCAACGGTCTCCATGGTTTTGTCCAGTCCATATTCATTGGCAAAGGCTTCCAGGCCGATCTCCATTTCCTCGGGACTCTCCGCTTCCTCCACTTCCTCCTCCCGTTCTTCGTAGGTCAGAACATCATTCAGACACCACTGAACACATAAAGGCCCCCCTTCCTCACCTTCACACATGTCGCATTTCAAGGGGAGTCCGGAATCGGGGTCTTTGAACATGTCCCTGGACGGGCAGGAAGCCCGGCAGAAGGCGCATTCATCGTACTCCTTGCCGTCAATCACATATACGTCTCTTCCCGCACACTCGGCCGGGGTATATTCTCCGGCGAATACGGGAAGCCATATGTCATCCAACCGGTGGGTGATCACCTTGATACGCGACTTTGCCGGATTGATAAAGCTGTATTTCGGATCGGCGTGAAAGGCGGAACAGACGATCTCACATCCCCGGCAGCCATTGCACCTGTCGGCATCAACCTTGATTCTCTTGATCACCTTCTTAATCCTGGCCATTTTTTAATATCCCCCTTTCTTCTAAATCTTCCGCAACGTAATCCAAATCCAGTTCGTGCAACCGTTCTCTGGTCGGGATGCCGTCATAATTCCATCCCTTGAATTTATAGTATGTGGTTAAAAGTTCTTCTTCAAGCTCGGGGAATCTTCTCTTCCAATGGTCTTGCGGCGGCTTTTCATCCGCCCTCGTCATGCCCAGTCTGTTATTGTAGGCGCGATGCAGATTCCGGCTCCTGTTGACGATCTTTTTCAAACCGGCCTCATCTATATCCATACCGGTTGCAGCGAAAATCAGTTTAGGATAGTTGTGGATGTGATAGGGCGGCTTCAGACAAAAGGAACCCATGCCGGCGCACAAGCAGAGAGCGTCGTCAATGTTGTGCAACATCTCCATCCAATCCACGATTTCAGCGGACATTTCAGGCGTTGGGAAATAGGGTATGGCCTTTTCCCCCCGTGGTTCCCACTCCAGAAGATATTCCTTGAACTTTTCATCGGGAAGCTGGGGCCAATCCTCCACGAACTTTTCTCTCTGCTCCCTCGTGGGGAAAGCCGCCTGGGGCCAGTTTCCTTCAATCTGCGTGATGCTGATCTTTTCGTTGGTCGCATACATGAGGTAATAAAGAGGGTCCAGCATTCCCAGCTTGAGAGGGAGCTGCTCGTGCTTTTTGATATTGTTGTGCGCGAACGCTTCCGCACCGTTGCCGATTTTTTTAGCCGCCCAATAAGTGCCGTCGGCCAAAACATCCCCGATCCCTTCCCGCCGTACAACCCTGTCCAGCAACCAAAAAAACCGCCCCTCGTTATCGGAAGGGCATCCTTCAAAATCCTTGTCGGTCAGGATACCGTTTTCATAGAGTTCAACACCGAAGGCCAGAATTTGCGGGGTTGAGAATCCGTCCACCCCGTATTCCGCGGCGCGCTCACCGATTTTGAAACCAAAATCCAGGTCATCCACATAGGCCGCCATTGCATAGGTCAGTTTCGAAAAGCATTTCATCATGTATCTGGGAACATTCCCGTGGGAGATCAATGCTCCGCAATGCTGCGGACAGTTATAACAACTGATCAACCGCTTTATGGCGCCGACTTGGGTCGACGACCAGCTCTCATTAATTTCATCAGTCCAGAAGCCTTTTCTCCGTTCCCGGGCATTTCCCCATGAAAAATTCTCCGTATGCCATTTTTCATCCGTGTGTACCATTTCCTGGGGCGACCCGATTCCGGATAAAATGGTCATGACGTCCGGTATGGGATTTTCATTTCGGAAATTGATATATGCCGTTACCTCCTTCATGAGTTCCATGAATTCAGCCCCCCGGGCAAGATTGACACTTTTTGTTCCGCGAACGGCGACAGCCTTTATCCCCTTGTCTCCCATGACGGCCCCCCCTCCAAGCCGGCTGGCGCTGGACCTGGATTGCTCGATGGACGCAGTGAAAACCTTGTTTTCACCGGCCAGGCCGATAGCGGCCACCTGGGCATCGGGCTGTTTCAACTCGCTTCGGATAAGATCCTGGGTTTCAAGAGCCCCTTTCCCTTTCAGGTGAGTGGCATCGCGGATTTCCACTTTGTCGTTGTGGATCCATATGTAAACCAGCTTTGGGGATTTGTTGCGAAAAATCACTTTGTCATAACCGGCATACTTCAATTCCGCCGACCAAAACCCTCCCATCATGGGGTAGGCCAACAAACCCGATTGAGGCGAAATAAAGGTGATAACCGTCCGATTAGCGCTGAAAGCGGGTGTGCCGTTAAAAAGACCGGAACTGAATATGAGTAGATTTTCAGCATCGAACGGCTGAGTTTCAGGAGAAACCCTGTCCCAGTGAATCTTAATGCTAGTACCCAGACCTCCCAGATGAAGTTCCATTAATTTGGGGTCGGTTTCCACCCTTTCGATATTTCCCGTCGCCAAATCAATCTCCAAATTATATCCTGTTTCTGCGTATCTCATCTTTTCCCTCCACTTGACGATGTCTTAAAGGTGAAATGGGATTTTTCCGTTTTTATCAACCTAAACGTAACCTTTCCAAAAAATAGCCAATCCGTATTTATATCAAATCTGATATAAGCAAACGTCAAAAAAAAGCCTTTGTTGGAAAGGCGTTCTGTTTACCTATAACATGGCTATAAAGTA
>ADZZ01000713.1 GCA_000179315.1 delta proteobacterium NaphS2 | reverse complement strand
TCAAGATTACGTTCCAATACCGTACTGTACTCCATCCCCAAGATCGGTTCTTCCAAAAAGCCGGGAAGACCCAAAAAATATGGCAGCAGGTTGGGTTCGTGCGCTGAAATGGCGGCGGCATTCATGGCGTACGCTTCAACCTATCACGTCTTCCTGTACGGAAAATACCGTGAAGTCAACGCATACTCCCAAATCGTTATGCTCAAAACACTCAAGTGCCCTGTCCGGGTTGTCTGGGTCTTTCGAAAAACACAGTGGATCGCAATCTTCTCCACGGACTTGAAGCTGTCGGTTGAGCAAATTATCGAGTATTATGGGGCCAGGTGGAAAATCGAGTCGGGTTTCAAGGAGATCAAGCAAGACATTGGAAGCAGCAAAAGCCAAACCCGCAATGCACAGGCAGTGATCAATCACATCAATTTTTCCACTGAAGTTTCACAGAAAATGCCCCCGGCTTGATCAGCCGACCATGCGCAGCAACGCCTCCAGGAAAGATTTTCGGGGCAGTTTGTTGTCTTGGTTGCAAACGGC
>ADZZ01000714.1 GCA_000179315.1 delta proteobacterium NaphS2 | reverse complement strand
GCGACGATGTCTCTATCAGGTGATGTATCTTTCGGGTTAACCCGTGGCGTGCCAGCAGTTTATACACGGTGGATCTGGGCATCCGAACATCATCGGGAATGTTGCCGGATGCTCTGACTTTCTTGATTAACAGCGGAACGGTTAGTTCCGGTTCTTTTTCTTTGGCCTCAAGAAGTAAATCCGAAATCTCAAGGGGCAGCTTTCTCGTTTCCCCCTTGTCCGTGCGCTCTTTGGGCAGTAGGGCGTCAAAACCGCCCTTGCGGTATTTTTTCAACCATGAACGGATCGTCTCTTCAGCCACACGGGTGCGTCTGGAGCCGGGAATAACATATTCCTGCCCTGCTTTCTTCCTGATCTGAGCGTAAAGCCCTCTTGATCCGGGCGGCAAATGAACAAAATCCGCGATAATCCCGTAGCGAAATAGCGCCACCTGCTCTTGTAGTTCGTTTTCTGCCATCTAAAACCTCCATTCTTATAAAAAAATTGGCGAACGGAAGCCTTTTACCCCATCAAACGGGCATAAACAGTCCCCATCAATTGTTGGAAAACCCAAGGTGGCAATACCGCTTGCCGGAACGGGGGCCGAATCCGACAATAGGCGGCATGGATGGCAGATATTCCCGACCCATTTCACGCAATTTGATCAGCACCCTGTTTGTGCGGAATTTATTGCGGAATGATTCAAGATCCGGAGCACATTCGGTCACAAGAAGTCCGGCCAGAATTGTCAGTGCCTCCTTTACATATTGGATCCTCCGCCTCAGCCAGCGAAGCCCTGATGGAAGAGATATCTCCGGTCTCAAAACAAAAGCCGCTTCTTCCTGGCTTTTGCATGATCCGGCTGTATTGACGGCCTGCTCGATTTCGTCTAAAGTTCCCGGAAAGCGAGATGCAAGAAAATCAGGCAGCAGGCTGATGGTCTTGTGCGCACTCGGGCAGTACCATCGAGGTACCAGACAGTA
>ADZZ01000715.1 GCA_000179315.1 delta proteobacterium NaphS2 | reverse complement strand
TCAGACTTACGGTACGGTCTTTCTGCACTTTGCGTTTTGATTCAAAAAGGAAAAGGTCGTCCAGGTCATCGCCCGGTTCGGGATATCGGACCTTCTCACCCACTCTGGCCCAGCGATCAAGGGGCGTTTCGCAGAGACTCCGATGGGGCGAACGGTGGTACTCTGTTTCGATATAGGTCCAAAGTGCTCTGTTGATCGCTTTCAGATTCAACATATGTTTTTCCGAAAGCATCGGGAGAAACTGCAATCGTACCGTCCTGAACCATCTCTCGATTTTTCCCTTGGCCGCTGCATGGTAGGGTCTGGCGTGAATCAGGGTTATGCCGAGTTTTGCGCAGACCAGGGATAAATGCTGTGACCGGAAAGCTGATCCGTTATCCACAAAAAGCCGCATGGGGATACCTCGCCTTAAAACGGCTTGTTTCAACACCTCCATGAAGGCAGCGGTATTTTCCGAATGGGCAAAAGCGGCATAGGGGATCACCCGGGTCGCATCATCAATAAAAGCGATGAGATAGGTTTTTCGTTTCCTGCCGTCATTTTTCCTGACCGCCGGACCGTACATGACATCACTCATGAACAAATCCCCGGCATTGAGGTAGGCGAAGCGACGATGGTCTCTATCAGGTGATGTAATCTTTCGGGTTAACCCGTGGCGTGCCAGCAGTTTATACACGGTGGATCTGGGCATCCGAACATCATCGGGAATGTTGCCGGATGCTCTGACTTTCTTGATTAACAGCGGAACGGTTAGTTCCGGTTCTTTTTCTTTGGCCTCAAGAAGTAAATCCGAAATCTCAAGGGGCAGCTTTCTCGTTTCCCCCTTGTCCGTGCGCTCTTTGGGCAGTAGGGCGTCAAAACCGCCCTTGCGGTATTTTTTCAACCATGAACGGATCGTCTCTTCAGCCACACGGGTGCGTCTGGAG